>CAJWGB010000168.1 GCA_913031625.1 uncultured Planctomycetaceae bacterium
CATGAAGGTCCAGAATGTCCCCTCCAGGTTCTTGGCCGCGGCGGAGGCCGTGCGCCCCAGGTGGCCACGCTTCGGCCCCTCGTGATACTTGAGGATTGTGTTGCCATCGAAAGCGATGAACCAGCCCTCCGACGCGTCATGGCTCACGTTTCCATGCCGGGGGCAATAGAAATCGCTTTCGGACGCGAACCAGATTACTTTCGTTCAAATTGTGTGCTGGGCCCCGAACATCAGACGATCGTCTGCCGCGACACTCAAAGGAGCAATCAGATTGTTGGACTGGCCACACGGTCCGTCCGCTGTCTGTATTACCAACACAGGATTCGCCGCATAGGATATCTGGGAAGCCTGAGAATCGTCGGGGCAGCACGGAATCAGAGTGTTCTTTATCGTGGCTATCAGTTCATTCGTGAACTGCACGAATCCGATCCAAACCCTCCGGAGTTTTATGTCACCACGATCGCAGATGGAAATGTCGCAGCAATCCGGTCACTGACAACCGGCCGGGCGAGGCTGCCGACGTATCGCAAGCTAACAACTCTACATACTCTCGCAATTTCGCAGAATGGCCCCCGATCAAGGCCTCAACCTGAAATTGATGTTCACCAACCGGTTGGGCTCCAGGAAGTAGCCTCCGCTCTGCGTCAGATCAAAGTACGCCGTAATCTGCAACCCGATTACAGCGTGGCAGATTTTGAGCCAGGTGGCACCTTCGACGGACTGAACCCGGAAAACACTGTCATTCTGACAAAATGCGGACAGCTTGCAGCCATTGGCGGTACATGGGATCAGCGGCACTTCAGGCAGTCCATTGTCCGCGACTATTCCACACACGTCCGATTTCTGCGGCCGCTCTATAATCTGATTTCATCAGTCTGGCGCCGTGCCCCGTTGCCACAACGAGGGCGTGACCTGCAGGTGGCGTACCTTGCTTTTCCGTGGGTGCGTGACAGTCACGTCGGCACATTTCACCAGTTGATCGAAGAAGCCCGGCGGCGACTCTCGAAATCCGTGCGAACACTTCTAGCCGGATTCTGCGAAAATGACCCGCTGCTGCCGGTCGCCCAACGTCTGGCACACTTCGATTATAGATCCACGGTGTACGCAGTTTCGTGGGATGGTATGGCCGTTCCGGAACACAAAACACCTTATTACCTTGAACTGGGGTGTCTGTAGCATGCAACTGGTCGGACAGATTATTCGAGTCGCTGATGTGTCGACAGCGGATTGTCGTCAGATGCTCAATCTGCTGCGGAAAAACTACGACAATGTTACTTGCGCCGAGTTTGACTCAGACCTCGACGAAAAAGACTGGGTCATTCTCACTCGAGAACCCAACAGTGGCGATGTGATGGGTTTTTCGACTCAACAGATGTACAACCAGCAGACAAGTGAGGGGCCAATCAAGGTTCTGTTTTCAGGTGACACCATCGTCAATCCGAAATTCTGGGGAAGTAACCCACTCGCAAAACTGTGGGGACAACTGACGCTCGCTCTGATTGACAGGTACCCAGAGGAAGACCTGTTCTGGTTCCTGATTTCAAAGGGATACAAGACTTATCGGTTTTTGCCGGTTTTCTTCAATGAATTCTTCCCACGCGCAGCTACGCAGATACCACCATGGGCAGTCAATGTTCTCCACGATATTGCGTCTGCAAAATTTGGTGACCGCTATGATAGTCAGCATGGAATAGTTCGCGCTGCACTCGATGGTTGTCGACTAAAATCTGGCGTGGCTGATATTTCTCAACGCGTCTCTGATCCGAACGTCCAGTTCTTCCAATCCGTCAACCCCGGACACACACGGGGTGATGAACTGTGCTGTCTTGCTCGACTTAGTCGCGATAACTTTCGGCCCAGTGCGTGGAAGGTAATCGGTCCCCTGAACTCAGGTGAATTTCCACTGGACCCGGAACCGGCTTCTGGTCATGTCGCTTAGCCGTCTGCTGAATACCGCCTGGATGCTGTCGTGCAGGCGAGCCCACACAGCATTTTTAAAAGCGACTCGTCAGGTTCAACTGACTCAGACGTCGCTACTCAGACAAATCCTGAACAGGAACCGCGATTGTCGGTTTGGCAGACGTCACGACTTCGCATCAATTCAGGACATTGATCAGTTTCGCAGTAGTGTCCCATTGGCTGGCTATTCGGAATTCGAACCTGACATCGAAGACATCTGCGCCGGAAAGTCCGGAATCCTGACATCAGAAGCTGTCCGGCTTCTGGAACCAACAAGCGGGACCACTTCCGGGCGCCGTCTGATTCCATATACAACATCGCTTCAGCAGCAGTTTCAACGCGGCATCAACGTGTGGATCGCCGATCTGTTTTCCCACAGACCAGCGGTTCGACAGGGACGAGCGTACTGGTCCGTCACACCCGCAATTGAAAATGAAACGACACCAGGGGGGCTCCGCATAGGCTTTGCAGAAGACACCGAGTACCTGCATCCGATCGCGCAAAAGGTCGCGAGGAGACTACTCGCCATCACAGCAAAGCAGATGCTGAAGGTTGATCAGAAACAAATCTTTTATGAGACACTGCGACGCCTCATTCACGTACGAGACCTGAGCCTGATTTCGGTCTGGAGCCCGACATTTCTGACCACCATGGCCCACAGACTGGAAGTCGATTCAGAACGGATCCACCATACACTGAGAAAGTTAGACGACTCTCGTAACCTGCTTGAGATCGTGCGGTCGAACAGGCCGCTTCCAGACAAACTCCGTGCGATCTGGCCACAGCTTGCAGTAATCAGCTGCTGGGCAGACGGCTCTGCCGCATACCACATCCCGCAGTTGCAGGCACTGTTTCCAGATATCGAGATCCAGCCCAAAGGTCTGGTTTCGACTGAGGCGTTCGTGTCGATTCCTCTCGTCAATTGCCAGGGCTCCGCCCTGGCAATTCAGTCGCACTTCTTTGAGTTTCAGCCTGTCGATGGCGCTGATTCGTCTGTCAGACTGGCGCACGAGCTTATTGAAGGCCACCAATACAAGGTCATTGTGACGACGGGCGGCGGACTGTACCGATACCAGACACAAGATGTGGTTAGCATCGTAGGCAGCATCAACGAGACTCCTTTGATTCAGTTCTGCGGTCGCGGCGATCAAACGATAGACCTGGTCGGCGAAAAACTCGCGGAGTTTTTCGTGGAAGATGCAGTCAGGAATGCGCTAACAGAGTCGCGTCTACGCAACCCGCGCGTATTACTGGTCCCCGACGCAAAGAGACCCGGGTACCGCCTGTTTGTCAGTTGCTCACAGCTGGTGGTTCCAGCATTAGAGATTCGAGATGCAGTTGAAACACGGCTGAGCGACAACCCCTACTACAAACATGCCGTTCAGGTCGGACAACTCAGTCCCTTGTCCATAACGATCGTGGAGCATCCCGGAAAGCTGGTGCAGGCCTACGAAGATCAACTCGCATTAAGCGGAGTCCGGCGAGGCGACATCAAACCAACAATTCTCGTTCCCAGACAATACGCCGACCGTGTGCTCAAACGACTACTTCCTTCAGGGACAGACAACTGAACCGGCCTCAAATCTCTTTGAAAATCAGGCGGTAGCAGCAGAAAGCGAAGTCAATTCTGGCCGACAGTCGGTCGCGAAAGCTACACCCGGGGGAGTTTTTACAGCGAGTTCCCGCTGACGAGGGGCCAGACGCAGCCTCGCAGGAAGGCCAGGTGAAACAGGATCGGCAACGGGATGACAAGCCAGCCTGCTGTCCAGAGTCGGCCGAGCCAGACCTTGCGGTGAATCGGTCGCCCGGCGCGTTCCAGACGTCGTTCAATGAACATCGCGACGGCGTGCATTGCGAAGTACAGCAGAGGCAGCCCAAAGCCGGCTTTGACGGGGACACTGATCGCCAGTTCGTGCAGCAGGCCGGAAAACAGGAAAGCGACGGCTGTTGCCGGCCCCGGGCCGATGCGGCCTTTCAACGGACGAAAGACACCGATCGCGGTCATTTCAGAGAATGCCATGTTCCACCGCTGACCCCAGAATTCAGTCAGGCTTTTTGAAAGTAGCGGCGCGCGGAACAGCGGTCGGCATTTGGCGCCCAGTTGTCTCCAGATACCGGCGACGATGTTGAACAGTCCGAAGTGAGCGATCAGGCTGATTCCCGGGAGCAAAAATGCGGTGGCCAGCACTGTCTGCCCGGATCCCCGCAGTGAATCCTGCGGAGGCGTCCAGATCATCCATGCCACTGCCACGAAGACGCATCCGATAAGAAGTCGGCCGATGCCCTGCCGGATCAATGCTGCAGCTCCTTCCTGACGCGGGCCGGGGACGCCGGAAAACAGGGTCGGCCGCATGCCGACCCACAGTCCTGCGAAACAAAACCAGGTCACCAGAGGCATGGGGCTCCCCGCGCGCCGCGATTCCACGACAACGACCGACTTCATTGCGTACAGCAGGACGGCAATGAGCGCGACCATTCGAAAGCCTGCTGGCTGCGTGGCGGTCAGTCGCTCGAGACCGGTGACGCCGCCGCAAACAAGTAGCCACGCCGAACAGCGGGCCGTCACCAGCGACGGAATCCTGGTGATACCGAAGCCAACCAGCAGTGTCGCAGCCAGGATAGCTCCCACGGCGATCGCGATCGTGATGTCGCCGGGAACGTATGCGTTCACGAGACACCTGCGTTCGAAACATTGACGAAGGTCGCGTATCCGTAAATGGCAGTGAAGAAGAGGAACAGGCCGACCAGCACGATCTCGGCAAACACAAAGAAGGCCCCGGACGGAGCATCACTGCGGTCAAAATACGCGAACTGAATGACAATTCGCGCCGCCCAGTACAGCGTGATGAAGCCTGTCACGGCGGCGGACAGAGGTGTGCCCTCAATCAGCAGAGGTGCCCCGACGACCGAGATCAGACCGAAGCACAGGTTCGTCGCCCAGATGTAGGCGGCATAGGTCCAGAAGACCTGTCGGGTCAACGGTCGCAGCTTCGCAACGTCGGCTTTCCATTTCAGAACGGCTGGAATCGCCAGGCTGCCGACCACGATCACCAGTTGCCCGGCGCCGGCGAGGTTAACGGCAGCTTGCAGCCATGCGGGTGTGGTCATCGGGAGTCTCTCATCGATCGCGCCGTAGATCGTGCGGGGCGTGCCCATTCTCAGTACAAGTGCGTGACTTCAGCCACTTGTACCAGCGGAGCCAAAGCACGTCAAACTTTACAATTTACAGCAGTGTGGGCTTAGGTCCACAAGACTGAACCAATCTCAATGCTCTCTGGCAATCAGGTGTTATCGTAAGGCATGCTTATGCTCGTCCTCGCGAGACAGAAAAGTGCACTGGGCGATGAAACCACGTTGTTCAAGAGAGGGTGCGTAAAGTCAACGGCCTCGTTCCCGCTTAAGACACAGGTCGTCTCAAGGTGAACTTCTATGCACGCAAACTCGAGGATACACTCCAGGACACACTAACTCAGCCCGCCTCTTCAAACCCTCTTACCAGGGCTTCCATCTCCATGTCTGACAGCATTCTTCTTGACGGCCGCGAAGTGCAGGTCACTGTTGCCGACCTCGTATTGCATGTTGACGACGATGAATTCCGTGGCAACATCGATTGCGTCATCACATTCAGTGAACCTGTGTCCTCAGAAGATACCCTGAGGTCGTTGCGTCTGGCAATCACGTCACGCAACACCCGTGAGGTGCTGGATATCTCGGGGTACCTGGAGACTTCTTGTGGACTCGAATGCACCCTGTACTGGAGCATGCTTTCCGAACACGACTTGAGTGAGACGGACATCCCCGACGAAATCGAATTGCTGTGGGAAGATGACACAATCGGCACCTTTGCACTGGGGCGAAAAGGAACAATGCAGTCATCCGACTCGGCGACGGGTGATTCACAGCGGGCTACTGCCCGGGAAGACGGAGATGCCGTCCCCGAAGAACTGCGTGTAGACGACTTCTCCCGAGGTCTGACGATCTTTGTCAGATGGTATCAGCCTGCCGTGTTCTCCCTGTTCTTCTTCAGCATCATCTGGACGTTGGGCAGTTTCTATTTTATTGCAAACGTCGATTGGCTGCCGCTGCAAATCTGGGGTGCCATGTTCAGCGTTGCAGGATTCGGACTAATGTACTACGCGGTCTGTATGTTCAGGAATCACACGCGCATCGAGGTTCTGGATTCCGAGTTGACCAGGTCCTGTGGTCCGCTGCCCTGGCCAAAGCTGTTTCGGTGGATCCCCTTGAAGATACCCGTTTCCGAAATCACATCAGTGTGGACGGAACGCTACCAGAGTGCGAGAAATAATCAGGGAGTGAAGAGAACCTTGTACCGTGTAAAGGTATCGATCAAAGAAGGGGAAGACGTCACTCTGACCTCGTCGTTTGCCCGACCGGAGCCGGCGGATTTTATCACACAAAAGTTGCAGGAATCTCTGGGCAACTCGTGATGACGGCGCTCAATCCTGCGGAGATCATCCGTCTGGAGATTCCCTTCGCATGCTGGGGGCCGACCGCAGACACCGTGGGTCGACTCCACGTTCATGTGTCATCGAGGGATCCTGTTCGCGAGCAATGATCGCTCGCCAAAAATATAAGGGATCTGCTCTCCACTGAATCGCAATGGTATCGTTGGCTCGATTCAGAATCGGTGTCTTTTAGTGAGGTTGGCTCCCGCTTCACTCCGGCCTCCTGACTCAACCAACCTGGATGGAACGCGTGGAAAACCACCTGCTTGCACATCGGGTCAACGCTTAAGAGCATCGACCGGGGGCACCATTCTGCCGTCATCCATCTCCGCCCAATGCTGCACCTGCTCAGCACTGTTTACAGGCTCTGCAACGTCATGTAGCATAAAGGTTGCATATCGCAACTTAAATGGGACAGTGCGGTCAGTTGATTCCACACGAATCGCTGCAGGCGGTAAAAGGCAATCCAATGAGCTTGAGTGTTGGCGATCAGGTAGGACGTTTCCGGATTCAGTCGGAACTGGGGTCCGGCGGAATGGGGACCGTCTATCTGGCGACCGACGAAAGACTGCAGCGGGATGTGGCAGTCAAGGTGCTCAACGACGAGTCAGCGTCAGATCAGTCGGTAATCGCCCGGTTCAAACGTGAAGCAAAGGCGGTTGCAGGGCTGGCTCATCCAAACATTGTTGCGTTATATGACTTCATCGAGGAGGAGGGTCTGTCCTGCGCAGTGATGGAGTATCTGGATGGTCAGACGCTCAATGAACGACTGAAAGAAAGCACGCCCCGAGATGACGAATTTCTGCACATTGCCACTGCAGTCGCCCGCGGTCTGGCCGCCGCTCATGACAGCGGCATTGTCCACCGGGACATCAAACCCAGCAATATCTTTGTGACGAAAGACGGGAATGTAAAACTCCTGGATTTTGGCCTGGCAACCGCCCGCGTGTCACCATTCGACGGTGAGAGTGCAACCGTCATCGGTGACGAATTCCAAACACAGACCGGCACGGTGATGGGCACCGTCGGCTACATGTCGCCCGAACAGGTGCGTGGAGAAGCAACCGACGCACGAAGCGACCTGTTTTCATTCGGTACTGTGCTTTATGAAATGGCGGCCGGTACCAAAGCCTTCAACCGAGACACGGCCGTCGAGACAATGACGGCTATCCTGAATGACCCGCTGCCCGCTTCGTCACGCAAGGAGTTGCCGAACGACCACAGAATGTACGATGTCATCAGTCGGTGCCTTGCCAAGGTTCCGGACGAGCGATTTGAAACATCCCATGACCTGCTGAAATCGCTTGAAGATGCAGGACGCTCCAAAGCCACATCGCATTCATCCCGCACCCCCCTTGTGGCTGGAATCGCGGCCGTTGCCGTCATGGCAATCATCACAGTAATCCTCCTCAATCAGAGTCAGGATGGACCGCAGACTGACAATTCCGGCGAAAACACCAGACCAGCGACGGACGATTCGGACAGCATCTCGAATGGGACAGGAGGACCTTCCCGGAAAGTGTTGCAGAAACTGTTACAACTGACTCGGGAGGGCCGTGACGTCGAAGCGTATTCGATCGCAGAGTCGGTGCGGAAGGATTTTATGGGCGACCCGGTGTTTCAGTCCTTGTGGGAGGAAGTTACGCAGGAGTTGAACATTACCAGTGAACCATCCGGCGCTATTGTCTCAATTCGCGAATACGAACAACCTGCAGACCAATCAGAGGAAATTGGAACGACTCCGATTCGAGGACTCCGAGTCTCCAGATCAGCAAAAGTGTTTGAAATTTCGTGCGACGGTTACAGAACTCAGACCATCGCCGGTCCTACGGGCCTGACGAGGGGTATTCTTAGTCGACCGATTTTGCTGGAACCGGAGACCGACAGTCCCGCAGAGATGGTTCGATTAACGGCTGGAATCGGGTTTCCGGTCACTGGTATGAAGTTTAGTTTTGAAAAAGGCCCGTCAGAGAACCCCAGCAAAGTCGCAGGTTTTCTGATGGACCAGTATGAAGTTACGAATGCACAGTATCAGCAATTTGTAGATGCGGGTGGCTACACCAACGCCCAGTACTGGACAGACCCCATCACCAAAGACGGGCAGGCCGTTGATGTCGCTGAGGTTCCGCGTCTGTTTGTCGACGGGACAGGGCGCCCCGGGCCTTCCACCTGGGAAGTCGGTGGTTATCCGAACGGTGAGGACAAATATCCGGTTCGCGGGGTGAGTTGGTACGAAGCCCGGGCCTACGCACGGTTTGCCGGCAAAGAACTGCCCACAGTGTATCACTGGTCCCGGGCGACACCGACGCTGTTCCTCGGCGATTGGCTTGGCACTCTGATCGAACACAGCAATGTCAATTCCGGAACCTTTCTGGAAGTGGGGCAGACGATGGGGATCTCGCCGAACGGTATTCATGACCTGTGCGGCAATGTGTCAGAGTGGGTTGTCAATGCAGTCGGCGATAAGCGGCTCTCAATGGGTGGTTCGGCTCTAGAGTTGGCCTACTTCTTTAACCAGGCGAATCCAGTTGACCCCCTTGACCGGGGTGAACAACGCGGATTCCGTTGTGTCCGGTACTCAGACGGAGAATCACCGATCGAATCTCAACTGGCTGAGATTAAACTTGAGACCCGAGACTACGAGACAATTCCGGAAGTGCCGGACGAGGTCTTTGCTGTCTATCGAAACCAGTTTCGGTATGACAAAGATCTTGAGCTGAGTCCCAGGGTAATCTACAGAAAAACAGAACAGTATCCGGACTACATCAAAGAACGTGTCGAGATCAACGCGGCGTACAACGATGAACGGATCATCGTCTATCTCTATCTTCCCAAATCTGTGGAGCCTCCTTTTCAAACACTGGTTTATTTCCGGAACGCGAGCTCGATTCGGCCTGTCAGCAGCGAACGGGCGGCTCATGAACCCTATCCGGAAATCATGAAAAGCGGTCGAGCTATCGTTCACCCTGTTGTGAAAGGGACGTTTGAACGGTGGGATGGCCTCAAAAGCTGGACGTCCAATCCCACCCCGGAATACACATCGTTTGTAAAGCGATGGGTTAAAGACTATCTCCGTACTGTCGACTATGTGATGACCCGACCGGACCTGGATCCAGGCCGAATTGGATACCTGGGTGACAGTTGGGGGGCCGTCAATGGACTGATCATCCCGGCCATTGAGCCTCGGCTGAAGCTCAGCGTCTGTTATGTCGGAGGACTGTCCATGCAGGAAGCTCCCGCCGAGGTCGATCAGATAAGCTTCATCAACAGAATAACTCTGCCGGTTCTGTGGGTGTCGGGCCAGTACGACCCGATTTTTCCGCTGGAACAGTCAGCAAGACCGGCCTTCCGCCATCTGGGCACGCCTGACGAACACAAGCGTCACGTGATTTTTCCAGCGGGGCATAACTTACCTCGGAGCGGCCGCATTCGAGAGACGCTGGACTTTCTCGACAAATACTTTGGCAAAGTCCGGTAGATGCCCTGCCTGACGGACCTGCTCTAAGCCCGTTGGAGCTTCACGCGGATGCTGTTCAACTCACTGACGTTCGTCCTCTTCATAGCGATTGTACTGGGTGTATTTTCGCTTCGTCTCCCGTGGAAACTTCGTAAGTCCTTTCTCCTTCTTGCGAGCTACGCGTTCTATGCGGCGTGGAGTCCACCATTTGTGGTTCTGCTCTGGATTTCAACAGCAGTCGACTGGCTTGTGGCGAGGCGGATGCACCGTGAGCAACACAAGGGAATGCGCCGACTGCTTCTCTGGGTGAGTCTCGCGGTAAACCTCGGCATGCTGGGCTTCTTCAAGTACGGGACATTTCTACTGGAGGCGTTCCGTGATCTGCTGGCGATGGTTGACATTGCATACCAGCCACCAGAAGTCAGTATCATCCTGCCGATCGGGATTTCGTTTTACACCTTTCAGACGCTGTCCTACACAATCGATGTTTATCTGCGGCGTTCCGAGCCCGAAGAGTCTTTCCTCGATTTCGCGCTGTTCGTGACGTTCTTTCCACAGCTTGTTGCCGGGCCGATTGTCCGCCCGTATCAGTTGATTCCACAGTTCAAACACCCGGTCCGGGCAACTCGAGATCAGCTGTTCTGGGGATTGTTACTGTTTACGATCGGGTTATTTGAGAAAGTCATTCTGGCAGACGCTGCACTGTCGGCCATCAGTGACACAGTGTTCAACTCGCCGAAGCCTGTGGCGTGTCTCGACGCGTGGGCGGCGGTGCTGGCGTTTTCCGGTCAGATTTTCTTCGACTTCGCCGGCTATTCGATGTGCGCCATTGGTATTTCCATGAGTCTTGGTTTTTCTCTGCCAGACAATTTCCGCTGTCCCTATGCGGCGATCGGATTTTCGGATTTCTGGCAGCGATGGCACATTTCTCTGTCCGGCTGGTTACGTGACTACCTCTATATTCCACTCGGAGGAAACCGTCAGGGGCCCCGGCGAACTCAGATCAACCTGATGCTGACGATGCTGTTGGGAGGCCTGTGGCATGGGGCTGCGTGGCGATTTGTTGTTTGGGGCGGAATCCACGGCGGGTACCTTGTGATCGAACGCTGGTTGCAGCGGTTGTTTCCACGAGAAACGCCCTCGATGCAGTCGCTTTTCAGGATTCCACTCGCACTGGCCACTTTTCTTGCGGTCTCATTGACGTGGGTGTTGTTTCGGGCAGAAACTTTCTCCGGCGCAATAGACATATACGCTGCATTGCTTGGCCTTCACGATGATCCGGTCCTGTGGCTGGAGACGTTCGACTTTCTGCTTTGTGGAACAGTCGTCGGTGGCATGCTCACCGTGCAGTGGGTCATGCGAGACCGCCGTCTGGAAGATGTCGTGTCACAGTGCCCCTGGTGGGCCACTGCGTTGTTCTGGTCAACCCTGCTGACACTGATCGTTCTAGCCCGAGGACAGTCCAATGCGTTCATCTACTTCCAGTTCTGATCCTGCGGCCACCTCCACTTTCAGTCGTGACCTGCCCGCATCAACAGAATGGTCGCGAATTGTCCTCGTGACTGTACTTCTTGCTGTTAGCGCCGTTGGTTTTCGCGAGTGGTCGTTAAAGGAGAATGGCATTGTCCCGTCTCTGTCGACTCAGGCACCACTGTGGGCATGGCAGCGGAATCTTGTTCGCGCTGCTCCATCAGACTCGACCGTTGTTGTTGGGTCCTCAAGAATAGCGTGGGGATTTGACCTTGAAGAATGGGCAAAGTGCAGTGGCGAGCCCAGACCCTATATGTTGGCGTGGCCAGCTATCTGTCCGCGTCCACAGCTACACGATCTGGCAAACCAGCAAGACTTCCGCGGAACACTTCTCGTGGGGGTTGCTCCAGGTTTCTTCTTCGGTGGCCCCGACTACACCCTCGCAATGAGAGTCAGGGATTTCATTAAGTTGTCGGAACACTGGGGGCCAGCTGACGACATCGAGCAGCGTCTTCGATTCCTGATTGAGCCAGTCTTTGCGTTCATGTCGACCGGGGAAGCATCCCCATTGTTATTGTTGCGAGAACGCATTGATCTTCCACAGCGCGAAGGGCAGCTAGCACCACTTCGTGATCGGTTGTTTTTCAGGACCGACAAGCACTGCCGTGGCCGCTTGATCGAGGGGGTCGAGAATCGCCCACGGGATATAGAAGCGTTTACATCTATTCTGGTGGCGTTAAAAGCGCGCTCCAGACTTTACCCGCCAGGAAATGTAGACCTGATCCTTGAAGAGGTTGTGAAAGATGTTCGAGAGATTCATAACCGTGGTGGCCAGGTGATTTTTGTCCGCTACCCGTCCACGGGCTGGTATCGAGAGGACGAGCAGAAGCATCAGCCCCGAGAGAAGTACTGGGATCGCCTGATAGAAGAAACCGGTTGTCTGGGAATTCACTTCGAAGACCACCGGGAACTAAGTGGATTTGCACCGCCAGAAAACAGTCACCTGACGCAACAGGACGCAATAACGTTTACGAGAAGACTGCATAACGTCATTGAAAAAGAACAGAGCAGCCGTCACTTCGATTCCCCGGAATAATGTCACGTCAGCCCTTTGAGTAGCGAGACCTGCACCAGTTAAAAGTACCCACTCCTGTGTTTACTCACCATTGATCTCGATCCGGCATCGATCTTGAGCTCCGACCCAATGCCACATTCTGCTTCTCTCACTGAAGGCGCACCGTTTGCTGATGCGACCTGGCAGCGAAACCTTCCGACAGGCGTACTATGGCCTCGGGTGACGCTGGTTGCCGCGGTGCTCGCAATGCTGGCTTTAGCTACTCGCGAAGTATCCCTTCGGGAGGCGGGCGTAAAACCGTCAATGCAGCTCTTACCTCACCTGTGGGCCTTTCAGCGAAACCGGGTACGACAGGCTCCCGAAGATACGACAGTGTTGTTGGGGTCCTCACGGATGGCGTTTGGATTCGACCAGGACGAGTGGGTTCGTTGCGGCGGAAAGTCGCGACCATTCATGCTGGCGTGGCCAGGTTCATGTCCGCGGCCGATTCTGCGGGACCTCGCGGCCGACAGGTCCTATCGCGGCACAGTCATCGTTGGCGTGACGCCATTTCTCTTTTTCTGCAATCCGGCAGATCGATTCGCAATGCGAACTGAGAAACTGGTCATGCTGTCTCACAACTGGGGCCCCGCAGACGAAATCGCACAGCAATGCCGATTTGTGATCCAGCCGAAGCTGGCTGTTCTGAGGCAGTCAGAACTGTCTGTGTTTCCGTGGATACGGAATCAACTGAATCTGCCGCAACGTACCGCACAAATGCCACCGCTAAGAAGCGTGCAGCTTGCTGAAGTTGACGAGCACGGCCGCATGCGAATGACTCAGGGCATCGAAACCCGCCCCGAACTTATGCAGGGCGTCAAGGACCTGTGGCAGGCATGCGGAAGACGAAATCTGTATTCAGATGTCACTGCCGACGCAATGCTGCCTCAGATTGTTGCCGACGTCGAGGCCATTCAGCAACGGGGAGGCACCGTCATGTTTGTCCGCTTCCCCTCAAACGACTGGTATCGCGAAAAAGAACGAGCGCGCTGGCCGCGAGAGCGATACTGGAACCGGCTCATCGAAGAAACCGGCTGCCTCGGAGTCCATTTTGAAGACCACGAAGAACTCAAAGAGTTCAAGTGTCCTGAATGGTCGCACCTGACTCGGGAAGACGCCATCGAATTTACCTGCCGCCTGCACGCCATCATCCATAGAGATCCCGTCCGGTCAGAAAACTGAACCGACGTCAAAGCTCTATGAAAATCAGGTGAAACAACTTGTTCATCTGCGTAGTATACTTATACGTCATCGCTGTAACTCGTGATGTCATTAGGGGGAAACGCTTCGCTTGTACCCCGCTGTGAGCATCGTCACACTCAATTTGAAGTCAGGAATCCACGGGCTGGCCGAATTGGAGGTGACTGGCCTGTTATGTCCAGGTAACCCACCCGGATGCACAATGGCTCGCGTCCTGTTCACCGAGAACGCAATGTTGGAAAAGGGTTCTGTAAGGGGAGAGGCACTGCAGAACTTCTGAGAAGTCATTCGTGCTGACACCTTTCACGTACACGGGCATGATGATTCGCTTAATGCCAACTCAAAGAGTGAGTGCGATTGCTCGAGCGGGCAAATCCCGAGGACTCTGATACTCAGACTGGTTGATCCTATGAATGAAACTGACATCGGCAACTATCGCATCACGGTTGATCGCGGCAGTCTGACAATCACTCATCACGAAAACTCGGATGCGACTATCGACCTGAATGCCAGGGAGGTCGAAGTTCTTGTTGAGTGGATTGCTGAGCACGGCGGCGATTCAGAGGACCGTCGCCTGGCATTTCGGTTGCCTATTCAAGACTCAAGTCAGTTGAAGACAGTCATTCATCTCAACGACAGCGATGTCGTCGTAAACGCTCGCAGTATCAGCCTGTCCGGTATTTATGTGGAATTGCCGCCAGAGTTCGCTGGTGAGATGGAAACGGAAATGCAGGTTTTCAAATAAGTCAAATTTTAGAAAAATTAACTTTGAAAAATGACAAAAGATTTATTGATATCTTATAAAAAAATTTAAAAAAGGGTCAGTTGAGTCATTTGATGAAAATTGGAGAAGAAGACCTGAATCTTTTTACAACCATTTTTCAACTAAACCTTCAAATCAAATTCAGTTTGCCTTTAAAAATCATTATGAAATATTTAATAAGTTAATATTTAACAAAAAGAAAGTATATGAAGTATTAGAGGTTGGATGCGGAAGAGGTAGTTTAAGTTCATTTTTTGCTCATTCAGGCCACAAATGTACTCTTCT
>CAJWGB010000169.1 GCA_913031625.1 uncultured Planctomycetaceae bacterium
TGGCACCTCGATGTCGGCTCATCACATCCTGGGGGTGAAGAAGCTCCCAAGGGTTCGGCTGTTCGCCGATTAAAGTGGTACGCGAGCTGGGTTTAAACCGTCGTGAGACAGGTTGGTCCCTATCTGCTGTGGGCGCACGAAACTTGAGGGGTATTCTCTTTAGTACGAGAGGATTTGGAGGGACGTACCTCTGGTGTTCCTGTTGTCACGCCAGTGGCAGCGCAGGGTAGCTAAGTACGGTTGTGATAAGCGCTGAAAGCATCTAAGCGCGAAGCCATCCCCAAGATTAGGTTTCGTTGGACTTCGGTCCTGGACTCCCCTGGAAGACTACCAGGTTGATAGGCTGGCTGTGTAAGGCGTGTGAGCGCTTGAGCTGACCAGTACTAACGGAGAAATGCTTGACCACTTTGATTGACTGCCACCGCAGATATGCAAACTGCGACTGGAATCAATCACCGTGCGATGGTAATGATTGCGGTACGAAGAAAACGTTCGTTAGAACACTTAGACTTTTTCACGCAGGAGAGTGCGGCTCAGCTGGCGCTCCTGCGGATCCCGGTGACTATACCTGCAGGGAAACACACGTTCCCATTCCGAACACGACCGTTAAGCCTGCAGGGCCGATGATAGTGCATACCAGTGCGAAAGTAGGTCATTGCCGGGAACATTTTCTAAAGCCGGATCCTTCGGGGTCCGGCTTTTTTTATGCGCTGCTCCGACGACACGGAATAAGCCGGTCTGTTCGCACGCAGTGAACGAAACCTCGAGCCCTTCGGAACCTGCAACTTCTATTCGCCCACTTTGTCATGGGTGTATAAATCCCGGCAGCATGTGTGCACGCTGTTGGGGGGACGATGTCTGCATGGGTTCCGGGTCGGACGTAGTTACGGCTGCTGACATCATGAGTGCTCTCGAACGGCGGGGCAGTCAACGGGCTCCCGCATTTCCTTTGTCCGTGTCTGGCTGGCTGTCGTCATCCGTTCATCGCCAGGCTCAATTTATTCGCCGTGTATCCTGGGCAATGAGGCGGTACGTGAACCTGCAGCTCGGATAAGTCGACATCTCATGTTGATCGTCTCAGGGTAGTCTGCGGCAGCTGCAGATTTGCGTCGCCGGGGATTCTCCACGATTGGCCGGGTTCCTTAGCGTTCCTCGACCTGAGTTGGTTTGGTGTCTCCCGACGCCGTCACGTTGGAGTCGAGGCGTTGCATGTCATCGTCAACGGGCCAGAGGGTTCTGTCTGCGTGATCGCGGATTTGATGATGTCTGACCCGCGGGCGGACGAACTAGCCATCGAGATTCGCAGAATCCCACAGAACATCCCCATCATTCTGACCAGTGGATAAGGTGAGATGCAGTTGGCTCAGGTTCTTGACCCCTGTACGGTGCCCCACTTCCCTGAGAAACCATTCATGCGAACGATCTCGTCCCTTGTGCGCTTACGCACTTACGGTGATGGAAGAAGCAAGGGGGTAGTTCTTCGTTCTGCTTCTACGAATTGTTCAGAAGCGTCTCAGCGAAGAGGTGCTACTTTCACGACTGTGGAGTGGAATGCCTGCTGGCCAGTGACAGGATCTGGAGCGATCGGCAGGATCGCATTTTGATTCCAGCCATTGCCCGTATTCTTCTTCCAGTCGCCCGGGTCGCCACCTGAGGAGTCTTCCCACCACATGTTGCGTTCCCAGTCCGCATCGCGATATGTCTCTGCATCCATCCCGTCTGTCATGTCTCCGTCTGGACGGCTGCGTTTGGCCTGAGCAACATTTGTATACTGCCAGTGTCCGCAGGAATTACTCATGGCAATTGCTTTGGGGTGGATCCCTTCCATGGTCACGATTGGCACACGCAGCGTGCCAACGACTGTTCTTTTTCCCTCTTCTTCATTCAGGTGATTGAGGTGAGTCGACTGCTCATTCAGCATCTGTGATGTGAATGAGGTGAGCTCAATCCAGTCTCCATCTTTCAGGCCAAGGTCAGCAGCCGTCTGTGGGTTCAGCCATGCAGGGTTGGAATGCACGATTTCTGCGAGCCATTTCAGGTGCATGGTTCGTCCGTGGTTATGGACGTTCCACTTGAAACTCGTCATGACAAGCTCGTCGCTCTCCAGGTTCTCGTGTTCCGGAAGCTGAAGCCACACAGGCATGGTGTCCACTTCGACTTCATGACCATCATGCTGTTTCGGCCGATTCTTCGTTTTTGTCATGCCGCTGAGTGCAATCAGATCAGAGCAGTCTTCGTTCCGTCCGATCTTCTGTACAAACAGGCTTCGTATCTCGAAACGACGACTCGGAGTCTTGAAGCCTCGTACTGGCTTGCCGTTCCTGATGACTCCAATTCCGACACCGTCTTTCAGGATGATGCTGCCGTCTTCATCAGGGATCTCAACATCAGTCAGGTCCGCATCAGACAGTTGTTCGAGGAATGGTTCGTAGAACGGTTCACGATCTGTGTTTTCCCATGCTCCCTCTTCCATGAGTCGGTCGAGGCCCGCCTTACCAGTTTCTGGATTCTCCGGCACGGCAGATGCCCATTCCCGCATGTAGTCTTCGAGCGATCCGTAGTCGTAGGCATCTTCCATGCCTCCGCCGATCCTTTTCGCCAGGTCAGGAAAGAACTCCCGAATATCTTTGGCTTCGCCCAGTGGCTTCACCATTGGAGTCCTCAGGCCAACATAAGGACGCAGGTTGTAGCTGCCCCGCGCGTCAAGGTCCCATCGCTCAAGGTAGGTTGTCCAGGGAAGCACGATGTCTGCGTAGTGGGCCGTTTCGTTATAAAAGCAATTGATGCTCACGTGGAAGTTGATCAGTTCCTCGTTGCAGAGCACCTCCTTCGTGAGTCCCTCTTCCGGCCACGTCAAAGGGCTGTCGAGGTTGTACGTCATGTACGCTTTGAGCTTCGCGCGGTTCTGCAGCAGGTAAAGGTAGATGACCTCACCGACTCTCATTCGGCGCCAGACATTGGCCAGTGGATACTCGGGGGGATCCTCAAGTGGGCTCCATGTCTTTGCGGACGCCGGCATCGCCGGTGTCTTGCAGTCGGGGTCGACACCTCCCCAGGGACTCCAGCACCACCCGCCCTTCTTTCCAACTGAGCCAACCAGCGCATTGAGTGTGCTGATGGCGCGGTCGTTGTAGTAGCCGTTCAGGTGCGCTGAACTTCCGCGATTACACATGGTCGTGCAGGCTGGTGCAGCCTGGGCAAATTCGGTGGCGATTCGTCGAATGTCTGCGGCTGGAACGCCGCTGATCTTCTCTGCCCATTCCGGAGTGTACTGGCTGTAGTGCTCGATCAGCTCCGCTTCAGTGACGTTCGTCCAGTCGCGGATAAAGTCTCGGTCATGGAGTCCCTCCGTGAGAATGACGTGACCCATTGCCAGCGCAACGGCTCCGTCGGTTCCCGGAAACGGCGAAAACCACTCATCACTGGCTCCGGCCGTATTGGAGAGACGAACGTCGAACGTCACCAGCTTTGCGCCATTCCTGAAGCGACCATTCTGGATTCGAGTGGCAAATGCCACATGTCCCTGATGAGCTTCAAATGCGTTGGACCCAAAATTCAGGATGTATTTTGAGTGTTCCACGTCATTCAGGTCCCAGTCACTCTCCCACAAAGACGTGAGGTTGGCCGCCCGTCGGTTACCTGAACACAGCGCACGATGACTCAACTGAGTCTTCGTTCCGAACGCATCGAGGAATCGCTTGATTGCGTCCTTACTCCGCTGCCGGCCCTGATGAAACGCAAAATCTTCTGGATGTCCACTCTCTCGGATCTCTCGCAGTTTTGTGGCAATCTCATTCAGAGCTTCATCCCATGAGATGCGTTTCCAGCGTCCCTCCCCGCGAGCTCCGACTCTTTTCAGTGGATAAAGCAGCCGCTCCGGGTGGTACTGATGATTGAGTGCTGCGTGACCGCGGGCGCAGAGGTGACCGCGGCTGTTTGGATCTTTGGGGTTCCCTTCGACTTTCAGCAGACGACCATCTTTTACATAACCAATTATTCCACAGACTGTGCTGCACAGCTGGCACATTCCAGGGACTTTTTCAGTGTCCTTGTATTTGTCCCGATCAGGCCAGTTTCGTTTGGCATTGGGACCGGGCAGTGTACAGACGCCCGGCATCTGCACCCCGCCAGTCTCATACGGTTTTCCTTTGATACTGTTCCAGCGTTCGAGATCCAGTTCGGACTGAGACTCAGGCTGCTCATCTCCCTGTGCTGGTTTTGGTGGCTGCTTTTCAGAGTTGCAGCCGATCAGTCCGAGGGCAGGGAGTAGTTTTGCTCCCAACAGGAGGAAGCTGCGGCGGTTGTCGTGGCCAGCGTTATCAGGGTGTTCGTTTGATTGGGGCGGCATTGCAGTGACCCGATACTGAGTTGAAGACGAAGAAATGGAGCATCCGGGAACTATTGATCCTCAGAACTGCTCTCTTTCCAGTTGTAGATGCTGTATGCATCTGCGTTGAACGACTCGCCTTCCCGGGGAACGCGTTCTTCCACTTCGGCGGGCGCATCCCCCGCGAACCACATTCTTGGTTTTGTCTCCTTTTCCGGCCTGAGCTGTACCAGGCCGTCGCCTGCTTCAAGCTCGGCCTTGGTCTTGCTGATCCCGGATTCGGGGTCGTTGAGGTCTCCGAAATGAATTGCCTCAGATGGGCACGTCGGAACGCAGGCCGGCTCCATGCCTTCTTCAAGTCGGTGGTAACAGTTATGGCACTTGACTGCCTGTTTCGCAACGGGGTCGAGGTAGATGGCTCCGTATGGGCAGGCGTCAACGCACGCACCGTGGCCGGAACACACGTTGTAGTCGACAGCAACAGTACCGCCGACTTCCTTAAACAAGGCACCACACGGACATGACTTCAGGCAGGGGGCGTCTTCGCAGTGCTGGCAGGCCATTGGCAGAAAGACGCGAGCAACCTTCGGGTATTCTCCAACGTCTTTGTAAATCGTCTGGCGGATGAAATTTCCAAGGGGAACGTCATTCTCCGCTTTGCAGCTGACTTCGCAGGCGTGACATCCAAAACATCGTCGTGTGTCGACCAGCCAGCCAAGTTTCTTTCCGTCGTCCGGAGGCGTCATACGATCTTTCCAGAATGACTCTGGCATCTCCGGCGGCGATTTCTTTGTGTCGTCTTCAGTGTCACTGGATTGCGCAGAAGCAGCACCAGTCACCCCGATGGCGGCGGCGGTCTTGCCGAGAAACTCCCGGCGGTCCTGTTTGTCAGTCATTTCTCTGTTTTCCTCATTTCATCCTGCTTTCTGGTGCTGCATTCTGAATGGTCCCGGTCTCGGAGTCTGTGTGGCTGATGACCACTCTTCTGCTCCCTGTTCCCAGTTCTCATCGCGGTTTTAGAGAGTTACCGTTAAACAGCAAACCGAAGGAGTGACTTTAACATTTCGCTGGTTTCTGGACATCCGTTCCTGGTGCCGTAAGATCTCGCCCCACGGGCGGCCGTCCAGGTTTCAGGACTGCTCAACGGGGAGCCTTCAAATGCCGTCTACTCGCAAAGAACGATCGACACCGGGCATGGCCCCGTGGACGGCGGCAGATGCGCAAGAGCTATACGAAGTGCAGCGGTGGGGACAGGGTTACTTTTCCGTCGGAGCTGATGGGAATCTGCACGTACATCCCGGCCGTCATCCGAGCCGCAGTATTGATCTGAAACAATTGATGGATCGTCTTCAATCGCGGGGACTGGACGCTCCGTTGCTGTTGAGGTTTAACGGGATCATTCGGGATCGACTTGAACTGCTCAGCTCCGCATTCAGCAGCGCAATCACAGAATACGGCTATACCGGCAGCTATTCGTGCGTCTATCCCATCAAAGTTAATCAGCAGCGTGAAGTGGTAGAGCGAGTTGTTGAGTACGGCCGACCACTCGGCTTTGGGCTCGAAGCCGGGAGCAAGCCCGAGTTGCTTGCCGTCGTGGCAATGTCGGACAATACGACGCCCATTATCTGCAACGGGTTCAAGGATGCTGAATTCATTCAGATGGCATTGCTGGCCCGCAAAGTTGGTCGTCAGATCATTCCGGTCGTCGAGAAGTACACCGAGCTCGAAATGATCCTGCACCATGCAAAGAAGATTGGTGTGAGGCCTGCGATTGGGATGCGGGTCAAGCTGGCTGCCAGAGGTGCCGGTCGGTGGCAGTCTTCCGGTGGTTATCGCAGTAAGTTTGGCCTGCGGGTGAATGAAATCCTGAAGGCACTCGAACTACTGCGATCTGAAGGGATGGAAGACTGTTTTCAGTTACTGCATTTTCATCTGGGCAGTCAGATCACAAATATCCGCCAGGTGAAGTCTGCACTGAATGAAGCGGCACGCGTCTATGTGGAACTTCACAAGCGAGGGGCCGGCCTGCGATTTCTTGATGTCGGTGGCGGACTGGGCGTTGACTACGACGGGTCACAGACCAGTTTTGAATCAAGCATGAATTACACGCTGGCTGAATATGCCAGAGACGTGATATCTCATGTTCAGTATGTCTGCGATGAACAGGAAGTCCCGCATCCGAATATTATTTCTGAGAGTGGTCGAGCGGTCTCTGCATTTCACAGTGTCCTTGTTTTCGGGGTGTTGGGAGTGTCGCGGCAGGGTCACGGAGAATCTGAAGAAGAGCTTCAGCCTCCGGAGGACGCAGCGGGCCCGATTCAGGACTTGCACGATGCTTATCGCGACCTGAATGCTCGTAATCTGCTGGAGCGTTTTCATGATGCTCAACAGTCGATTGACGACGCGATGGCTCTGTTTTCAACGGGCCACCTTTCTCTTGACCATCGGTGTCTGGCGGAAAGTCTCTACTTCTCGATCTGCCTGAAAATCAAAGAGATTAGTGCCGGACAGGACTATGTGCCGGAAGAGTTGGAGAAGCTGGATCGGATGCTGTCCGACAATTACTTCTGCAACTTTTCACTGTTTCAGTCGATCCCGGACTCATGGGCCATCCATCAGTTGTTCCCGATTATGCCCATTCATCGACTCAATGAACGCCCGGATAGTAATGCTGTTCTGAGCGACATTACATGCGACTCCGACGGGCGGGTTGATCAGTTCATTGATCGCCGGGATGTGCGCCGCACGCTGCCGCTCCATCGATTCGACGGGTCGCAGTACTATCTCGGGACATTTCTGGTGGGCGCATACCAGGAAATACTTGGTGACCTGCACAATCTGTTCGGTGATACGAATACAGTGCATGTTGACCTGAACGAATCCGGTGAAGTCGTTCTTGATTCACTTCAAAAAGGTGAGTCCGTTCGAGAAGTCCTTGAGTACGTGCAGTTTGATGATCGGGACCTGACGCGGCGACTGCTGGAGTCGGTTGAAGAAGCGGTTCGCAGTGAACGGATTTCAAATTCTGAAGGCGGTGACTTCATTCGCTTCTACGAAGAAGCACTCCATGGGTATACGTACCTTGAAGAGTCTCCCAACGACTGATCTTCGGTCCGTTCTGTGGATAGCCACTCCCTGCCGAAACGGGTAATGTGATCTCTTAAATCAGCAGGGAGATCATCTATGGAACGTGTCATTGTACGCCCCGACGGGCTGGACCTCGATTCGCATGGCCGCCGCGATTATTGGGTTGCTCTGGAGCATGACAGTATCTGGGGCGACCATCTGATGCCTCTCACTGTGTATGTCGGTCCCGAGGCAAAAGACGGGCAGGGCCTGGTGTCATTCGGATCTAACCATGGCAACGAGTACGAAGGGCCGGTGGTCCTCAAACATTTGATTCGTGACATCGACATTCGTGATGTGCGGGGCCGCATGATCCTGATTCCGGTTTTGAACCCGGCTGCCTTTCTCTCCGGTACCAGGGAAAGCCAGGCAGAGGACGGGGTGAATCTCAATCGTGCATTCGTGGACGGTGCCGGCACCAATCCTGCGCTTGCAGGAATCACACATCGAGTGGCTGCGTTCGTACGTGAGTACATCTGGCCTCGAGTGCATATTGTGCTTGATCTGCATTCCGGTGGTGATGTGGCCCGCTTTTCTATCTGTTCCAACTTCCATCCGCTCGAAGATGAGGAATTGAGCGCGAAGATTGAGGAAACGGCACGGTGGTATGGGACGCCATCTCTGATGGTCTACCAGAACGTCACTCCAGGACTGCTGCCAAGCGAAGCTGAACGTCTTGGGAAGATTACTGTTGGCACGGAACTTGGCTGGGGCCGTTCAATTAATCCCGAAGGGGTGCGCTATGGCAGACAGGGGGTTCTTGCTGCGGCGATCAACAATGATCTGTTGCATGGCGAGATAGAGCCCATCGCACATCACAAGGCTGGCACTCAGCGAAAGCTGGAGATGGTGAGCCGTGAGTGCTTCATCTGTGCTCCGTTCGCCGGTCATTATGAGCCGCTTGTTGAGTGTGGAACAGAAGTGAAGCAGGGACAGACTGTCGGGTTGCTGCATGACTTTGATCGTATCGACCTTGAGCCCTATCCTTGCGTGGCTGCCCTGGATGGTGTGGTCCTTGCGCAGGCATGGGTAGCGCCGGTTCCGAAGGGACAGCACATCGTCGTTGTGGCCCGGCAGATCGACTAGAACGCATTCGATTTGAGTTTGGCGTCTGCTTGAATGGAAACCCGATGCATGAGCCAGGGATTTGCACGCAAACGCAGCATTTTCCCTCCCTCACGCTCGTGTTACGAGCCCGGTAACTGGTTGTCATACTCAGAGACGCTACAGATATCTCAAAAACGCTCTGATCGATATGAGCTCGCAGCGTCTGACAGTCAGTGCCATCCGTTCCAATGACAGATGACTCTGGATTTGCCAGTCAGAGTCGCGTTGCGGGTCATCAGACCCAATGCTGGGTTTCTTTAACCGATTGAACTATTGCTGGCTGTGCTGCGGAATACGGAGGCGATCAGCAGTCCCCATCCAATCAAAAGCGTTGTTCCCCCCAGTGCCGCGATCAGCCCCCACGGGACACCGGCAAACTTAGGTCCGGCTATGACAAGCAGATACAGGCTTCCGGAAAACAGGAGCATACCGGCCAACAGGCTCCATGCCGCTCCACGAAGCAATTGATCGTCATTCGTTCTCATGAGGAGTCCGACGCCGAACAGTGCCAGGGCGTGCCACATGTGATAGCGAACCCCCGTACGGAAATCCTGAAAGTACTTATAGCTGGCAGGTACAGTCTGACCGGCGATTTCCTTTTCCTGGTCGGCATACTTCTTTTCCAGGAAGTGACTGTCGTTGAGGCCATGCGCGCCGAAGGCCCCAAAGAGAACTGCCAGAAAACCGGAGATTGCTGCCAGTCGAAGACAGAGTCGCGCCGTCATTGCCCGGCCTCTTGATCTACCTGTTCATCAGTCTGCTTGTCAGAGTCTTCCATCGCCGCCTCATTCGAGGTGTCTGTTTCCGAATCAGGGTTGTTCGATACCTTGTTTCCGGTGTCTGACCGGGAATCCCCTGTTGGATTATCAGAGTCAGTGTTCGTTTCGCGTGCTTCAACTTCAGTGGAAGAATCTTTGTCGTCGACTTCGCTAAAATCCTTAACGGCTTTGTAAAGGCTCACGCCTGCCGCGAGCACAATAGCGATGATGCTTGAATAAAGAACGACGTCGTATGCCCGGCTTGGCTTTAAGCGAGGGTCCAGCCGTTTGTTGCGAAAAAACACGGCTGCCAGTGCGACGATCAGCAGAATGACGACAGTCACCAGTCCGCCCAGGAAGACCATCAGTGCCGGATTGTCCAGGATGAGGAACAGGAGGCCCCACAGAGCGGGTATCACCCATGCCAGCCAGGCGATGGCCGTTTTTCGCTGAGCGTGGTTGGAAAAGTTGATGAGACCAATCTGTCCAAACGCATCCGAGAACATTCGGGTCCATGCCGCGAGAGCTCCCATCAACGTGGAATAGAGAACAACAATGGCACCCAGAATCCACAGGGTGTTGTACTCCGGGCCGAGCGTCGTTGTGTACATTTGCCCAAGTTCTGCGATCAGGTCACCGCGGTCAAAATCAGTTCCATGCAGGACTGCGGCTCCCAGTAAGTAGAACATGACTGTCATCGCCGTATATGCCACCATCGAACAAATGGCGTCCCAGTACATGACTTTGATCCAGCCTTTTGCACGGTGTTCCCATTCAGGCGAATCATTCCGGGGGCCGGTGTATGCAGCGTACCCCTTCTCGATCAGCCAATAGTTGTACGCCATGATCTCATCCCCTCCGACGCCCGTGATGCCAAAGGCGCCCATGGCCACGAACAGGATCTTCATGTCGTCCGGCACGGAGGGAATCAGGCCTGAGCCGATCTGTGAAAACGTAATTGCGTTGTCTGTGAATTGAAGAGAGCACAGTGAAATCACAGTAAACAGTGTGAACCCACCAATCATGATCAGGGACGCTTTTTCGATCAGCGTGTAGTAGCCCCGAAAAATCAGCAGAGACACTGAACCGGCCACCATGAAGGTGAGAGGGATGTGAATAACAGGCGTGTCCTTCCAGGCTGGAGCAAACTCCTCGATCGCCCAGACAACTCCTCCCACGATGCCGCCAACCTGCATCATCTTGAAGACCATCAGGAGCAACCAGGCCCAGATCGACCAGTTCGCTCCTTTGAAGCGTGGGCCGGGCAGCGTGTTTAGCGAGGTCATCGTAGCTTCGCCGGAACTGATGGCGTGCTTCCCGAATTCCAGCTGCACAGCCACTTTGACAAGGCAGCTGAAGATGATGAACCACATCAAAACAAAGCCCGCGTCAGCACCTGCGATCGTGGTGGCAAACAACTCTCCGGACCCAACGATTGAGGCTGACAGGATAAATCCGGGTCCCAGGTACTTCAGGCTCTCTTTAAACGTGCCTGGTGGTTCCTTGATTCGCGATTCATGCAGAACGTACGGATCGATTTCGGAAGTTGAGGAAGCCTGATCGGGAACTGGGTGGGGGTTACTCATTGGTTTGGCTGGTTGAGGTGGGCATCCTGTATGAAGCCAGTTTACCTCTGGGAGAATCGGATACCAGTGACCCGGCACCCGCTCCGTGAGTCAGTCGTATGACGTCTGCTGCAGGTCTGAACCTCGTTTGTGGCCAATGCGCGTTGAAGGAGATCAGGATTGTCTGTCTGCCAGTGAAGTTGCTGGCCGTGTGACTATGCAGGCCGCGTGAGTGCAGGTAACAGTGCATTGACGGCGTCCAGTTTGGGAATGATCTCTGACACCGGAAGATCTGCCAGTTCTGTCATCAGGCCAGCGTCCGGCATGGACGCAAGGCCCTTCGATTCAGCGAACGGATATAGCTCCGCAGCGTGAGTCAGGGACCTCTCTATCCATGCCCCCCAGGGATCAAGGTCGTGCAGGACAATGTCCACAGCCTCGTCCGGCTCAGCTTCCGTTCCTGTGAGCAGGTCATGGCCGACACTGGAAATCCCGGCATGAGTCAAAAGTTGACTGAGAGACTTTCGGAGCGCTGCGTCAGGGGTGATGATCGCGACGCGGCCAATGGGAGGACCCGATAGTGTGCGAATCACGCGATGTGCAAAGACTTCATCTGCAGCTGCCGTGAGTGGAAGCGTCTCTTTGCGCTCACGCAGATCTGCGAGAATAGTCTCTCGAGCAAGGCGGAGAGAGACGCGAACAGCATCGGGCCACAGGTCACGGTTTCGCGCGTCTGATTCACATGCCGGCCCGTAGCAGCAATAAAGACGCCCAAAAATATGCAGCCCTGCAAGGCGTGAGATTTGGGAACGCGAATACTGGTCGGACCATGCCTGCAGAACCACGGTCACCGTTTGTTCCTGTTCGCTCGGGGTCTCAACATGATCCGGAGTTTCAAAATGATGAACCGTTCCGGCATGCTGTGCCAGTTCAAGGCAAAGTGGCTGAAACTGACGATGGCGGACGTCACCAACAATGCTGAGAGTGTTTATGAAGGGCCTGGTCACGGTATTGGCTGCGTGAAAAATTGACGATTGCGAAAGAAGTCTAGCCGGTGATGGCCGTCTCGGACTATACAGAAGTGAAACCTAGGTATTCACGGGGCTGATGCAGCGTTAGTCAGTTGTCAAATGCCGGCTTTCTTTGCATTCTTAACGCAACAATCGCCTGTGCCCTCCAGCTTGCGCAGCCTTCAATGGCTCTCCCATCTCACTCGTCGGGGAATTCATGAGCGGATATGAGATCAAGTCACACAGTGACTACACCCAGATACTGTTTCAGCCTGCAGTCAATGAAATGTCCTGGACCGATCTTGAGGCTGCCGGAAGGTCGGCGTCAGATACTCTTTCGGCGTCGAAGCCGTCCGTCGTAGTTGCAGACCTGTCGGCACTTTCTTCGTTGCCTGAAGGGTTCGTTGCAGTTCTGTTGCGGATCTGGCGGTCACTGGACCACGGAGAGCAAAAATTTGCTGTGGTCGCGACAGAAGACAGTGTCATTGGTGAGTTGAAGAGCGCCGGGCTTGAGTCAATGTGGCCTGTTGCGGACAGCATGGAATCAGCAGGAGCCGCTATTGGAGTTTCCGCAGTAGCGCCGACCGAAGGCACAGCCGCTCCTGTGACAACAAGTGGTCACTCAGCAGAAACGCCCGCTCCCTCAACGGGCAACGACCCATTTCAGTTTGAACAGAACCGCGGATACTGCAGCGTTCAATTCAATCCGGTTCTGATGACGCTTGGCTGGTCCCACGTTGAGTCGGCGACCACGGAAGTGATCGAGAAACTGAAAGCGTCGAAGAGCAACAGTGTGATGGTCGACCTGGGGCCGATGGAAATCATCAACAGCGGACTCGTTGCCTCGCTGGTGCGTATCTGGAAAACAATGCAGGAACAGAAAGGGCAGTTCTCACTGGCGTCACCCAACGAAATGGTGACAGAAGTCTTGAGGTCTGCCGGGTTGTGGAAGCTCTGGACCGTTGTGGATGATCGAGAAGAAGCCATCTACGAGCTGGGAGCCGGTGAAGTCGCAGAGGTTGAGAATCGAGAACGTCGAATTCTTGCCTACGTTGCGGTCCCGTTTGCCGTAATGTCGGCGATTGCCCTTGCGATGAAGTACTCGGGCAGTACTCCGATGTGGAATGCCAACACACACATCATCGCGCTGCTCCTTGCCTCAGGTGGGGCCGTCACAGGGATTCTCTCGTTGTTCAAAGACAGAGGAATCCGGCGGCTGTTGTCGCTGGTTGCCGTGCTTATTTCATGTGGCGTCCTGTCTTCGATGTACTTCAATGAGAACCCTCTGGTAATTCTGGGCGTGCAGGCACCGTCAAATGAAGGTGCCGGAGGCGGAGGTGGAAACACCGAGTCCGGAGAGGGCGAAGAAGACGGCGACACTGACCCGGACAAGGCGGCAACAGATCAACAGACTCCCGGTGATCCGACAAAGGGTGGCGGCGAATCTGGTGAGGACGATCCAACAACATCAGGCGGACTCCAGTCAACGCCAGGTGACCCGACCAAAGGTAGTCCAGCGGGCCAGGTGAGTGATCCGACGCAGGGGGGGGGCCGGAACGACGCCCGGCGATCCAACACAGGCATCCGGAGGAGATTCTTCGCCCACACAGGGCGCACCAACAGGCACTCCTGATGACCCGAGTGGTACGCCAGGTGACCCGACTCAGACCCCGGCAGCTACGCCGGGTGCTGCTACGGAAACACCGGGGAATCCGACACAAACGCCGGGAGCTCCACCAGGCACACCAGGTGATTCTGCTGACCCGACGCAGACTCCAGGTGCACCCACCGGAACAACCGAGGAACCTACAGGGACAGATAATCCGCCAGCGGAAGCACCAGGTTAATTATCTGCAGCCCCCGCTGACTGCCCGGTTCGCCGTGATGTCGCTCAATTGTCGCTGCCAGCTGAAGCTAATGTAAAAGGGCCGCAGGCTAAGTCTGCAGCCCTTCTTTTTGTTCAATCTCAGCCCGGTCTTCTAACCAAGGCTCATTGTGACTGTCTTCAGCTCGGTGTAGTTGTGCAGGCCAGCCTCGCCACACTCCCGTCCAATGCCGCTCATCTTAAAACCGCCGAATGGTGCGGCTGCATCAAAAACGTCGTAGCAATTAATCCAGACCGTTCCGGCACGCATGCTGGCGGCAACCTGATGTGCTTTGGACACATCTTTTGTCCAGACAGCTGCGGCCAATCCAAACGTGGTCGTGTTGGCCCGCTTCACGACGTCGGCAATGTCGCTGAACTTGAGAATGCTCATGACGGGTCCGAAGATCTCCTCCTGAGCGATCTTCATATCGTCATTGACATCAGTGAAGACTGTTGGCTCCACATAGAATCCCTGATCGCCCTTCCGGGTACCACCAGTCACACAATTGGCGCCCTGTTCCCGTCCGCTGTCGATATAACCCATGATCTTGTCGAACTGAACCTTGTCGACCTGTGGCCCCTGAGTCGTCGTGCTTTCGAACGGATTTCCGAGCACTCGTTCCGAAGCACGAGCAACCACTCGTTCCACGAATTCGTCATGAACTGAATCCTCAACAAACAGACGGCTGCCGGCGCAGCAACACTGACCCTGGTTGAAGAACAATCCGAACTCTGCACCGGTGATTGCGGCGTCGAGGTCCGCGTCGGCGAAGACAATGTTGGGCGACTTTCCACCCAATTCCAGAGTCGTCCGCTTCAGCGTTGAGGCGGCTGCTCGCATGATAATCTGACCTGTTTCGCTGGACCCGGTGAATGCGACTTTGTCGACCAGAGGATGATCGACGATGGCGCCACCAGCTGTCGGTCCGTAGCCTGGAAC
>CAJWGB010000170.1 GCA_913031625.1 uncultured Planctomycetaceae bacterium
GTTGGTCTGCCAGTGATGAAAGGAATTCGTCACAGCGGAGTGACACGGGGTCGGCCCCGTTCGCGGGCCATCGACGTGTTTGTGGCTGCGATAAAGATTCCCTGTGAAGGCCCCGTCAATGCTCCCGTCCTCGCCGCGGCTGCATGGGCCGTTTTATGGCACACAAAACATAAACAGCGTATCATCGAAGAGAGGCTGAATAATTCGCGAGCGATTCTGGACCTGATCTCAGTGATCAAGACATCTGATTCTCTATCCAGCGCGTGTGACCTTATCGCTAATCGCCTTCAGCAGAAGACACAGGCCACTGCCGCTTCGATCGCTCTCTGCAACGAGGTCCAGTCAATCCAGCATCAGACGCTCTGTACGGCAACGGGGCACGAACCGCTGCTTCAGCGAGCGATTCACGCAGAGGACGTGCTGAGAGATCTGGCGACAGAGGATAGATTGTACGTCGCGCCCACCGAAACAGAATACGCACTTCCTTCACTCAAACGACTCTGTCGCGCATGGCAGGTCGAACAGATAATTGGGCACGGACTGTTTGATGAGGAAGGCAAACCAGTCGGCGCGTGGCTGCTGGCGTTTGAGAAGCAACTCGAACCCGGCGATCGTCGCAATGTGTCGATACTACTGAGAAATGCATCCCGCCGAATCGCACAGACAATTCGGTACGATCAACGAGCCATAGAACCCATTCCTCCCTGATTCAACGGACCACGGACGGAAGAGCAGGACCAGCTACCTGAATTCTGGCGATTCACTTGCAGTCCACAACGCCAATACGGGACTGAATTTGTACTGCATGCGGCGAAGCTGATCGTGGCAATCAGTTACGACAATGGATGTAGTCTGCTGGTGAGCGACCGAAAACGCTTTCATTGCGACTAAACTTATATCGAATGTGTCTGGGAGTCAGTTTTTTCCGGAAAGTGATGTAACAGATCTTTGAGGTGTTCGCTGAGAGAAGTGTGCTCAGACATTTCACTCAAACTTCACTCAGGGATACTGCCATGACTTTCTCACGCCGATTCTTGGTGACCGCCGCTGTTGCCGCCTCCTGCGTTTTTTCCGGATTCTCCACCGCGTCTGCCTGCGGTCACCGCTGCTCGCGAGGCTTCAGCCGATACACCTACGCTCGTCCCGTCTACCGACAGGTGCAGCCGGTCATCCGCCATGTGCAGCCGGTCGTCCCGGTTCAGCCCGTCGTTCCCGTTCAGCCGGTCACGCCGATCCAGAACGGCCAGCCAATCCAGCAGATTCAACCTCAACAGGGCCTCCAGCCGGTGGCTCCCGGACAGCAGACTCCGGCAGTCGGCCGCCCAGTTGGGGGACAGCCGAGCCAGGGAATTCCGGCCCCCGCTCCTCAGCAGCCTCTGAGAACTGTAGGACCAGCCCCCGCAGGCACGAAGCAGGGACTTACCGCACCTGCTCAAGATCCAGCCGCCGGAGACGCCCGAATGTCTGCCTTACAGGCACTCGGTGGATTCGCGCCTCCTGCAGCCTCATCAGAACCCACTCGACCCGCTGCCCCACAGACACCCGCACATGTTGGTCGCTGGTCCGCAGCAGCCGGGAATAATGCTGCGATCAACCTCACGCTGAACGCAGATGGGACATTTCTGTGGCGAGCTGTCAACGGCAGCGGGTCCGCCAGCGACTTCAGCGGCCGGTACCAGATTACACAGGGTCGCTTGACTCTCACCCGGGCAACAGACGGCCAGAACCTCTCCGGCTCAATGCAGCAGACAGATTCGGGAACATTCCGATTTCAGGTCGCTGGAACAAATGCTGCGGCCCTGACATTCTCCCGCAACTGAAAAACAGAAGAACTTTAGTCCGGCAGGTGGCTCCTTCAGGGAGTCACCTGTTTATCGTTGGAGGCTTGATGCGGCTAACCAAGCCCACAAGAATGGCCGCCCCAAACCCCAGTAATGGAACAGACACTTGGATAATCACTCCGCCGCACTGCTGCTTTTGAATACGGTTGACAACGTCGCCGTGGCGAGAAGTTATGTCCCTGAATCCACGAGTGTGGCGTTGAATGGCCATTCACTGACCACAACGGCGGAGATTCCGGCGGGCCACAAAGTGGCACTTTCAGAGATCCCGGAAGGAACTTCGATCGTCAAGTACGGCCAGACGATCGGATACGCGGCCTGCGCCATCCATCCAGGCGACTGGGTGCATGTTCACAACGTTGTTGCGGAACGCCCTGATCAGGACTACGAATTCTGCACCCAGATTCAGCATCCCGCTCCTCCAGCCGAAGAACGAACGTTCATGGGCTATCGGCGGGCCAACGGCAAAGCCGGAACACGAAACTACATCGCAGTTATCAGCACTGTGAACTGTTCGGCAACTGCCGCGCGCTACGTTGCGAAGGAACTGGCAGAAACAGATCTGTCCGCGTATCCGAATATTGACGGCATTGTCCCACTCGTGCACAAGAGCGGATGTGCGCTGCAGTTCAACGGAGAAGATCATCAACAGTTAAACCGCACACTGGCTGGGTTTGCGGAGCACCCCAATATCGGTGCCGCGATTGTTCTGGGACTGGGGTGCGAGACAGCTCAGGCAACTCATCTTGAACGAGAACATAATCTCGTCCAGCTTGGGGGCATTCCCGGCGCAGAAGATAATCGTCCGATGGTGCTCAACATTCAGGACGTGGGCGGCGTCAGGAAAACCGTGCAACGTGCAGCGGAGGTCCTTCGCGAACTGCTCCCGGCCGCAAACGACGTGCAGCGGGTCCCCATTCCGGTTACTGAACTCAAAGTCGCGATGGAGTGCGGGGGCAGCGATGGCAACAGTGGAATCACCGCAAATCCTGCAGTCGGAGTGGCCAGTGACCTGCTGGTGGCGCATGGAGCCACTTCCATCCTCTCAGAAACAACGGAAATCTATGGAGCCGAGCATCTGCTGACCCGCCGCGCCATTACGCGCGAAGTCGGAGATGCCCTTCTGGAACGCATCCGCTGGTGGGAACAGTACGCAGCTCGTTATGACGCATCCATCGACAACAATCCGTCCGTTGGAAATAAGAACGGCGGACTGACAACTATCTTTGAAAAATCACTTGGCGCCATCGCAAAGGGAGGCACAAGCCCTCTGATGGGCGTTTATCGTTACGCTGAGCCAATCAGAGAAAAAGGATTTGTCATCATGGACAGCCCCGGCTTCGATCCGGCGTCCATCACCGGCAAAGTCGCAAGCGGCGCTCAGGTGGTTGTCTTCACGACAGGCCGAGGAAGCTGCTTCGGCTGTAAACCTTCGCCCACAATCAAAGTGGCAACCAACTCAATCATGTTTCAGCGCATGCAGGATGACATGGATATCAACGCCGGCGTAATCCTTGAGGGCCAAAGCGTTGAATCAGTTGGTAAAGAGATCTTCGAAAAGATCATCGCGACCGCCAGCGGCACTCAGACCCTGAGTGAAGCGCAGGGCATCGGCGACGAAGAATTCTGTCCATGGTTCCCTGGCCCAATCTTCTGAGTCGGCACATATGGATACCGATAAGCATCAACCAGGTATTGTCCTGATGGGAACGGGAACCAGTATTGGAGTTCCTGTCGTCGGCTGCGACTGTGAGGTTTGCTCCTCAGAGAACCCTCGCAATCATCGCAAACGAGCAGGCGTGCTTGTTCGCGCTCCGGAAGGTGAATTCGTGATCGACACAGGGCCGGAGCTTCGGCTGCAGCTGCTGGAATCCGGAGCCACTATGATCCGTGCTGCGATCTACACGCATGCACATGCCGATCACATAATGGGTCTGGACGATCTCCGAATTTTTGCTTTTCGTCTCGAAAAAGAACGCATTCGTACCCTGGAACAGCAAGCCGAAGAACAAGGTCGGGAATTCGACGCTGATTCGACTGAGGTGGAAAGCGACATTCCCCTCTATTGTGAACAGGCAGTCGAAGACAGCCTGCGTCAGACGTTCCAGTACGCATTTGCGGACCGAGCAAAGCAAAGCCACAGGTACGCCGCTCCACGCCTGAAATTTGTTCGAATATCACCGGGAGTCCCCTTTGACCTCCTTGGCCAGACGGTTGTCCCGTTTCGACTGCATCACGGCAAACTTCCAATCCTTGGATTTCGAATCGGCAATACAGCATTGTGCACTGATGTCTCGACGATTCCCGCTGAGTCACGTGATCTGCTGGCAGGCGTCGATAATCTTGTCATCGATGCCCTGCGGTATGAACCTCATCCGACACATCTGTCCGTTGATCAGGCAGTTCAATGGGGCCGGAGACTCGATGCCAAACGTACTATCCTGACACACATGTCGCATGAGCTGAACTACGAGACACTTGCTGACGAACTTCCCGACGGAGCAGAACCGGGATGGGATGGCCTGGAGCTAAACGTATAAGCCCGCAGCGATGTCGAGTGGCTGACGAAAATGATTCAGTGGCATCTGGCAGACTCCCCTGATCGAACTGACTCACTCAGGACAGCCGCCTGACTCGAGTCAGGCGAGTATGACCAGCGGTTACCACGTGACTGCGTCACGTTCAGGGATCCACCCTCTGCCTTTGTTACCAACCTGGACATGCAGCCAACCGTCCATTCCTTTAATGACCGTGAATTCGGTTCCTTCCATCAGGGCCTGATTGAAGGACACCGGATGATTATTGGACGCCCCCTTACGAGCCTCCACTTCACTGACGACAACAACGCCATGCTCAACCCCTTCGTGTTGCCACCAGTCACGAAACAGGGAGCCTGCCACAAGTGCCAACGTGACAAAGCTCACGATGGAGACAACACGCGCGATTGTCGGCTTATACTTTACCTGGACACACATAGATGCCAGCATCGCCAACAGCAGCAGGATCGTTGCCGTCATCGACATTTCCTGCACGGTCGTGGATGCCTGCCAGAAAAAGACGTAGTCCAACAGATGTGCGTCCTGCTCAGGCTGGTCACCAATCGCCTGTCGCAGGTTGGCATCAAGGTAAGGGTCTCGCGGAAGCAGTCGTTTGGCCTGGCGGTATGACGCAATTGCTCGTCCCCGACGACCGGCCTGCATCCACGCGTTGCCCTGATTAAAGAGAACGACGCCGGAGTAGAAACCGCCATCCAGAATCTCCTGATAGGCGGTCGCCGCCCGCTGGTAATCGGCGGGACTTTCAGCCTGCTTCATTACCTTCTCTGCGGAGTGAAACCGTCGAGTCACTTCAAGCGAGGGCGATTCAGAACATCCACTGAAGAGCAGAATGCCGACCAACACAACATAGGTCAGACGAAGACCCGGGAAACGTCCCTTTTGCGGGGGCTGCTTCAGCATTTTGCTTTGAGCTCCGCTCCCAGTTCGTTGATGACAGCCTGACAGTCTTCCGCCAGCGGCAACTCCTCTACCGATGCTCCATAACGCACAGCATCACACCGCTCCATGAGCTCCACGGCACGTCCGGTCACCTCAGAGTCAACACCCAGCTCGGTCAGGACCTGCCTTGCATCACGAGACGTCATGCCAGCTTCTGGCCTGTTGGTATGGTCCGCGATCAGGCCGCTGATGATTCGAGTTACCGCATCTGGAGACAATCGGTCTGACGATGCAGTCGAGGTGATCATGTTCAACGACTCCTGAGCCCGGCCCAGCGCCTTTCGCCGACGAATCTGCGCCGGGTCTCGATTCCGATTTCGGTGCACTCGGATTCCAAAGCTCACCAGTAGGTAGCCGGTGATCATGGTGCACCATGAACTTATCCATGCCAGACGCCCAGGCCCGTTCGCACGCAACTGGTCCACGGAGGAATGGTTGGGGAACAGCCCGTCCTCATTGACCTCCAGCTCACCACCCTCTGAGTTTTCGGAACCGATGATTTCAGTGTCGCTGAGTGACGCGGCGGCAGTCACCTTGATCTCAACAGGGGCAGTCGACTCGACAACGTACTTCTCTGCCTGAGGATCGAACCAACTGTACTCCAGAGAAGGCAGTTCAGTTACGTCCTCACTCAGTGGACGAACAGACCAGGTAAACCTGCGACCATCCTCAAATGACTCTTCCGTCGGCTCGTAGATTCGAAATTTCCCAGTAATCTCGGCCATCTCGCTGAGGTTGGGAGCCGTCAGGTCGTCCACTGTTCCAGCACCTCGAACAACAAACTCCAGAGTCATCGGATCACCCACACTGGCCGTGCGAGGAGAAATGTTGGATGAAATCTGGAACGATCCAATTCCCCCGGTCCATGAGGGCGGCCGATCCGCAGTGGGTGCACCCGTAATTGAAACCAGAGTCCGATTTGAAACGGCATAGATCGGTATCCGTGCCAATGGTTCGCCGGCAGCAAATTCACCATTCAGGGTCACCTGTCCAAGATCAAACTGCCCTGTCCGACTGCCCTTAAAAGTTCGTTTGAACGTGTACTCACGCGCTGTCGTCTCGTTGCCGTCGTTGTCCTGCCACTTCACAGTCCGAAACTCGGGCAGGAATCTCAACCGAATCTGCTGAAAGATTCTTCGTTCCGCATACCCATTGATGGCAAACCCATCATCCTGAGAGACAAGCCGGCGAAGCAGGTTCAGCGGACTCGCCGATGTCATGTATTCAGGTGCTTCTTCCTCGAGCCACGGAATGCTCAGGAGTGGCATGCTGCGGCGTCCTACGATAAGCGGACTGACGTCTGCATCTTTACCAGGCAGCTCCTGCACGGTAACTTTCAAGCTGACGGTAAACGGCTGCATTGGATAAACAACCTGCGGCGTTACCGTTGTTTCCAGCTTCACCACGTTCTGCTTCGGCACCGCGAGAACGGTGATCCTGCGTTCCTGTCCGGAATACTTCTGACCGTCCACCTCAATCACAGGAGACGGAATTGTATACGCTCCAGACTCGTTGAGCACGATGGTATAGTCGAATTGAGTCTGAATGTACTCCTGCCGGCGAACCTGGTTGTTGAACTGAAACGTCGACGAGAATTGCTGGCTGTGTTGCTGATCAAACTGAATCACGATGCCATCAATGTCTGAAAACTCCGGCTGTGGCGAAGGCGCGGAGTGTCGAACGCTGACCGTGTATTCGAGCGTCTGCCCCACATACGCCGCATCCCGGTCGACATTGGACAGTACCTGTGGTTCGTCCTGAGCGACGGCGAACAACGTTAGCTGCGAAAACAGACAGAACGTAAGAATGGGGATTCTGCTCACCAGTCTCGCTCCACTCTGCTGCCCCGATTCAGAAGTGCTCGTAGCTGCTTCATCTTGCGACGGTGTTCCTCTTCGCGTTCCCGAGCTTTTCGAAGAGTCGATTCTGCCTGACGCTGACGTTCCTCGGCACTCTGCTGTTCATCCTGAGACGACCGCGACTGTTCAGACTGTTCCTGCTCCGTGCCATCATCTCCATCCCGGTTCTGATCTTCGTTGTTGTCCTGATTCTCTTCGTCGTTCTGATCTTCACCGTCCTGGTTCTGCTTGTTTTCGTCCTGGTTCTGCTGATCGCCTCCGTCCTGGTTCTCTTCATTATTGTCCTGATCCTGCTGATCGTTGTTCTCCTGATCGACCAGAGGTTCTGCAATCTTTCTGAGCGTCTCCAGAACAGCTGCCTGACGGATGTCCGCTTCAGCTGCGTGGTCCTCATTCAGATGTTGTTGTGCTGCCTGTGAGTCAGCAACTGCCTGAGGCCCCAGCTCCACAGCCAGTTCCATGGACGAAATGAGCCCCTCAAGTTGTTTCCGCTTTGCTGCCTGTTTCTCCTGTTCGGAAAGTTCTCCGTCCTCCGATTCCGAGCCCGCCGGTTTCTGCGGTTGGTCAGACGTCTCGGCCAATTCCTCAAGCTGTTGTCGCAACTGCGGCAACTGTTGCTCCGCATGCAGTGGCAACACCGAGGCCCATGTGGAAATCCGAGGCTGCCAGCGTTTCTCCAGAGGATCTACCGCTTCAGTGCCGACAATCTCCAGAGGCTGCTGATCCTGTGACTCGACTGAATCATCAGAGACGTTGTCTGAGTCGGTCTCGGAGTCATTCATCGGCTCTACGATGGGCTCATTCTCTTCGGCTTCGACTGGGGGCGGAACGAATGGAGCCTGTGCTTTGATCGCTCGCTGCAGGACCTTCTGATAAGAAGCAACGGCAAGATACAGACCATTGAGGCCGGCGAGAGCCTGCTCCTGGTTCTGAACGGCGCCGTTCGCCTCGAGACTCTGCAGTGCCTCAACGGCCTGCTGCATGGACTCACCCACTTTTACTGCTTCTGTGTCAAGAACCGTTGCAGGATCTTCCCGGCCCTGCTGCGCTGCTGCCGCTCCTCCCACGTCAGCACGAATCTTCTCCCGCAACGGCTCAATCTCTTCGTGCAACAGGTCCTGCGTGTCTGCTGTCTCACGAGCGAAACGCCTCAATGCAGCGCTCTCCTGCTGATCCGTCAGCCGCTGAGTAGCAGTCAGCAGCTGGTCCTGACGCTCCTCAAGGAAATTCAGGAACTCAATAAGGTTCTTCTGGTCGCGTTCTTTCTGTCGATCAAACTCGGCCCACTTCGCCTGAATGTGCTTGATATACAGCCGGGTCAATTCCAGGTTGTGTCGTGACTCCCTGTGGTCGCCGTCGATTCGCAGTGCACTGTGATAGTGGCGGATAGAAGTCAGCAGCAGCTGAATGCTCTGTTCGCGTGCTTCCCCTGTCACCTCTTCCGGCTTGTCACCGAGGACTCTTTTCGCTTCGGATGATTCGAGGCAGCCAAGGTTATAATAGCTCTTGACGGCTGTCGCAGGATCCTTTGCCAGTGCTGCAGACTGAAAGTCCGATCTTGCGTCATCAACCGCACCTTTGGCACGACGCGCACACGCCCGATCAAACACCACGACACTGTTTTCCGGTGCGAGCTTCTTCGCTTCCGTGAAAGCAGAGTCTGCGTCTTCCCATTTGCTGTTCTGAAAGTGCAGAACACCTTCACGAACCTTTTTTACGGCCGACGTGGGTGTGTCTGCTCCCATCAGAACGCAGAGCCAAAGCAGCACGGGAAGGCCCATGTTTCTCATGACTGGCCTCCCATCTGAGCCACCGCACGTGCTCTCAAGACCTGACTCTCGGATCGCTGTTCGGAAATCATCATCTGAATCAGAATCAAGAGAATGCCTCCCGCCGCAAACCACTGGAAACGCTCATGCAGATGCCTGCGTTTTGCGGTGCTCAATTCACTCTGCGTGAGCCGGGCCAAATGGTCATCATAAATCTGCCCAAGATCATAACGCAGTGTCCGGGCTGGCACATATGCGCCTTCTGTTGCGACAGCGAGTTCCTTTAACAGGTTTTCATCCATCTTTGACCAGACCACCTCACCGTCGTGCTGAACGAACCTGAGACTACCCTGCTCGTCGCGCTCCGGAATCCGAGCTCCCTCAGAAATGTCACCCAAACCAACTGTAATCATTCGAATTCCGCGGGCCGCCGCCTGTTGCGCAGCCTCCGTTGGAAAAGAGTCCTGATCGCCACCATCCGTAATCAGGATGATCGCCTGATCTCGGTCTGCTCGTTCCTCAAGACAATTCAAACACTTTCGGATGGCATCGCCAATCAGAGTCCCCCCTCTCGGGGCGCTGTTGGGGTCTGCGTCCCGCAACATTGACTTATAGAAGCCGAGGTCTGTGGTCAGAGGAACCTGAACAACCGGAGCCCCCGCAAACAGCACCAGCCCAACTCTGTCACCTTCCAGACGATTCAGCAGATCGAGGATGTCTGACTTGGCCCGCTCCAGCCGATTTGGCTTCACATCTTCCGCCATCATGGAACGCGAAACGTCCAAGGCGACGACCACATCAACTCCACGTGTCGACACATCTTCGAAATATTCACCGAACTGCGGCCGAGCCAGCGCCAAGATCAGCAGAGCACATCCCGTGAGCAACAGGACTGCTCTGACGGCAGCTCGTGAGCCCGGCAAGTGGGGAATCAGGCGGTCCGCCATCGCTCGATCAAGAAACTGAGTTACAAGTTGCTGCCGACGTCGATGCGCCCGCAGCAGCAGAAATGCCAGCACAGGCAATAACCACAGCGCAATCAGTGCGGACGGTTGACCCCAATTCATGTCGTGTGAGTGATGGTGAAGAGAAAACCCGAGCATTTCCGTACCAGCCTCAGGTTGCCGCAGTTTACCGAAACCGGCCGAAATTCCGAGTAAATCCGTCCATTCCTTCGGACTCCGGAACGTGAGTTCCCTCTGCAGAAGCGTGTCGTTCCACGCTGTTCCGGCCCGCACGTTCGGAACGACTGATACCGGCAGAAAAATGCACACGGCGGTCGGAGAGGGCGGCGAAATCAGCCGAATCCAACAAAGAAGCGGCAAACTTATTGACGAATGGAAAAAAGGCGTGAAGGAGTAACCCATTGGCATTCGCAACTGATCCCCGTGCCAGATCAGCTCATGCGTCGCTGGAAGGAAGTCGTGATGCGACTCTCATATTCAATGTTTGGCCTAATGCTCACGGCCATGTTGATCGGATGTGCCGGAACCGGACAGCGGTCCCGCAAACAACCCACTCAGGCTCCTCTTAAAGGATCCGGTCCGTCAATCGTGCGCGAGTATGATCCAAATCCTGCTCCACCACCTCAGCGCACAGCAATCCGCCCGGCTCCTGTGCCTCCCGTCCTGGGAATTTCTCATACCACATCAAAGGGCAACGTCATCCGAATAGGATTCCAGTCCGAATGTTCAGAGGCTCCCTGCGGCGATCCGAAAGGTGTGAAATCATTATGTGATTCCAGCGTGATGGATTTTCATAAAAAACTCTGCCCGCTGCACAAGGTTTCTTCTGACTGCAGGAGCGGATGTAATCCAGCCGAGGGCTGTGCTGACGATGCCTGTTCATCAGAAGGCTGTGAGTCTCATGGTAGCTTCAGCGGGCTGCTGAGTAGCGTCTGGGGAAAGATCAAACGAGCAGATCCATTTGATCGCAGGTCCGACTGTGGTGCCTATCGTGCACCACAGAAAGCGTGTGTTCGTTCCGGCGGCAACGTGATCGAAGGCAATCTGGGTTGTGACCCTTTTGCGAATCCGGAACCCGAAACGCTCGAACAAGGGATGCCGGACACCATTGGTACACTAGGTCCTCCACCGACGTCTACTCCGGCTCAGGAAGCTGTTCCCGCAGCCCCTCAGAAACCCGACGGTGGTGCAGTTCCGCTGGTCCCTTCGTTCTCGACACAGGGTTTCGGTCCAGAGATCTGGCCCCGACTAAAGACCAGACGTGTGTCCACCAATGACACCCATTATACGAAGCATCCATCGGGTTTCCGACGCATATGATTGGCGCCCATCACCTAGTCTGTGGACCCTGGGCGACAGCAGTCAGAACGATGGCCCTGTGTTCCCAGAGGACACAGGGCCATTTTTTGTTCCAACGGAAGCTCTTGCGCCGGTTCGCCTCTCCGGCAAACCAAATATTCAGGAGCAGGTTACCTCATGAGTCAGCGGGTACTCAGGCAAGAGCCCCGAAAGCAGGCCTAACAGGACAACACGGAAGGGCCACAGGTGGTCTCGATTCCCGAAGTCAAAGGGAAATCCAAGCCGACGCTGATACCATACGGCGATTCACTCAATGGCAAGACTTTCCAGACAAATCCCATGCAGCAGACGCAGGGCCAGCTCCGAATGATCGACAACTTGATCAGGTGCGACTCGAAGGCTTCCTCTGCCCGTCATGGTGAGAGCCATGAATTCGTCACGTTCTCCTGACCCCAATTCTGTAATTCCCGTCCGGGTTTCGTTACACTCGGCCCATGCAGTTTGATTAATTGCTCCTGTAATACAAACTGCCGTGTGCAGCACGACTACACAATGCCCCGGTGGCGGAATTGGTAGACGCACCAGACTTAAAATCTGGGGTTCCGGTTGGAGCGTGTGGGTTCAAGTCCCACCCGGGGTAGTCGTCCGTCAGTGTTTGACGGGGAAAAACACTGGTCGCCAGCGTTTTCACTCGGTTTCAATGTTACCACCTGTGGTGCCACTTTAACGTTGAATGCGTCCACGTCTTCGGCGGTTCCCCTGCGTCAGACGCGGCTATCTGTACGGGGTTGCTGCGACAACTTGTCACCGCGACTGATCAGGTAGAATCGCGGCGGCCGCGCAGGCAGATCATAACAAAGTTCACTACGGTGCGTCGCAGGTCTCCCGAGCAGACATCTCAACGACCCTGCGATTGTCCAAAAACGCTCGCTGATCACACAAATGACGGCAGTTTACCGATGCAAAGATCGCAAATCGGAAATCATAATATAGCATACGTTAACGGTTGCGTTTTCAGGAATGGATGCGGGATGCAGTGGGATACGTTCCTGTGTGGCTGCCGGGGACCCACGAACGTCACATTGCTTTTGTGACTGCAACCCTCGCAGTTGCCCGACAAGCAGTTTCAGTAGCGCCGGCAATTATCAGGGTGGTTGCAACTCTTGACCCTAATTGGTTCCACCGAAAGAAACATGCAAAGTCTCAGCCCCATTTTGAATCGAATCCTGAAGCGGCAGCGTCGCGGCAGCCATTTCGGCAGATATTCACAGGTCTTTACTGCGTTGGAAACACAGGAGCAACGGCTGGTGCTGGCTGCGCCGACAATCTCGCCGATTGTTGACATCACGATTCTTCAGGATGCCGCAGAACAGACCGTCGCAATGACTGGTATCTCGGATGGCGACGACGGCACTCAGCCGCTGCGAATTACGGCAACCAGCAGTTCTCCGGGCGTGATTCCGCATCCGTCTGTGGCGTATGACTCCCCCGGCAGCAGCGGCACTCTGCAGTTTACTCCGGTTGCCGGAATCAGTGGGCCGGTGCAGATTACCGTCAGCGTCGAAGACGGCGGTCCTGATGGAAATCTGCAAACTCCCGCAGACAACGAAGCCATCACAACGACCTTTGGGATTGGTGTGCAGGCAGCCGTCACTGGATTTGGTGTTGCCGGCGACAGTCTTAGCGATGAATTTCTGCATGAGAGTTACAGCTACGCCAAGAACTGGGTCGAGATTCTGGAATCTCAGCGAGGCCTGAGTTTTGGTGCCCGCAATGACACGACTGTTGGGAACTCAGACGATCGGGGAGAACCTCGACGAGAGGGCGGCTTTGAATTCAACTGGGCACGGTCCGGAGCAACGTCCGGGTCCCTGCTGGATGAGGAGCAACACACGGGACTCGCCAGCCAGATCACCACCGGTGATGTTTCGCATGTTGTGCTGTCCATCGGTCAGAACGACTTCTCACCGGGGCTGGGAACGCCTTATTTTCAGATTTACAACAACCTCTGGAGCGCCAACAGAATCGAACAGCACATTGACGAGGTGCTGCAGAACATCACGGCAGCGGTTAAGACCATAGACTCTAACAGTGTGAAGCTGGTGCTCTCGAATATTGTGGATTACAGCATCGCGCCGGCGACGCAGGACTTATTCACAACCGCTTCCAAACGACAACGTGTAACAAACGTGATCGATACTCTGAATCAGCGTTTGCGGGAAGCAGCAGACGACTGGCTGATTCCCCTTGTCGACATGAATTCGCTCACGACCGATTTGCTGGCCGGTGCCCCCCTCAGCTTTGGCGGGAATACGTTCACTCAATCAGGTGGGGCTTCTGTGACAAATCTGTTTGTTGCTGACGGTGCTCATCCGCACACTGTCAGCAGCAGCATTCTTGCCAACGGATTTCTGGCAGGATTTCACTACGGATACCAAGACTGGGTCGCACCGGTGACCGAACAGGAAGTGATCGATTTTATCGGACTGCCCTACACTCAGGATACACTCAATGTTGACTATCAGTCTTACGTGATCCTGCCCGTCAACGATTCTCCAGAGCTGGATCTAATTGACGGTGTCGCGATTTTGGAAGACGCTGGTCAGCAGTTGATTGAACTGGCCGGAATCAGGGCAGGTGGCGGTGAATCACAGCCACTCAAGGTGACAGCCACCAGTAGCAACACGGACCTGATCCCGAACCCGACGGTTACCTACACCTCTGCCGATGCGACAGGGAGCCTCAAGTTGACACCGGTGGCAGATCAGCACGGGGTGGCCACGATCACGGTGGCCGTAGAAGACGGTGGTCTGGATGGTGACCTGAGCACGACAGCCGACAACGCCACAGTCAGCCGCACGTTTGACGTCACTGTGAATCCTCTTGATGACTTTGGCGATGCCCCGTCACCTTATCCGGTAACACTTGCGGAAGATGGTGCTCGGCACGCGGATGTCGGTCCTAGGCTTGGTGCAACACGTGACGAAGAGGCGAACGGTGCTCACTCAGTCGCTGCGGACGCCGACGGTGCAGACGAAGACGGCATCACCTTTGGTATGGTTCAGCCGGGACAACTGGATGCGACGATAATCGTCAACGTTCAGAATGCACCCAGCGGTGCGAAACTCGATGGCTGGATCGATTTCAACGCCGACGGCAACTGGGGTGGAATTGGTGAAAGGGTATTCACACACGAACCAGTGTTTGAAGGGGACAACGTCCTGAAATTCGACGTTCCAAGTTGGACACCAAGCAACACGATATTCGCGCGGTTCCGCTTAAGTTCCAGTGGTGTGGACGGCGTCACAGGACTGGCTTCTGACGGCGAAGTTGAAGATCTCACTGTCCATGTGCAACCTCCGGTCAAGTCAACGCTCTCATTTGGCTCCTCGGTCACGCT
>CAJWGB010000171.1 GCA_913031625.1 uncultured Planctomycetaceae bacterium
GTGTTATGAAAACGGGATGGCTGGTATCGGCTGCCGGACCCAGGCAGAGCCGGTCATCCGGTTCAACAAGTGCCACGACAACGAAGCGGCGGGCATCGGGGCACAGCTTAAAGCACGACCTGTGATTGTCGGCAACGAGTGTTATACAAATCAGATGGCAGGCATCGGTACGGAAAGCGAGGCGGCCGCCATCATTCGTGCCAACACCTGTTACAGGAACCAAATGGCGGGTATCGGAGCACGCCAGGGCGCTCAGCCAATCATCGAAGGAAATCGCTGCTACGAGAATGTGCTGGCTGGCATCGGCTCCGAAGACAAGTCTGTCCCTGTAATCCGCAATAACGAGTGCATCAGCAACAAGCAGGCCGGGATCGGAATTCAGACCGGCACACAGGCCGTGATCGTGGACAACGTCTGCCGAGAAAACGCGCTCAGCGGAATCGGCGTCCGTGAAGCGGCTGCCGGGATCCTGATCAGAAACCAGTGCCTTGAGAATAATACGGTCGCGATCGGCGTTCGCAACGCCTCAACAATTCTTGCCACACAGAACACCCTCGTACGCACCGGGGGAATGCCGCCCATGGTCGCCGTTCGTGAGGACTCAACTGCCGTGTTCCGCGACAACACGGTGCGGGGTGGCGGCGTGGCAGGAGTAATGGTTCAGGGCTCCGCCAGCATCTCCGGCAACCGGTTCGAAGGCAATGGTCCTCGCAAAGGCGGCCCGCCAAACTTTGCCGTCTGGGTTCACGGAGGATCGACGGTCACGTTTACGGATAACCAGACCGATCGATGGAGGCACGCACTGTTCGCATCGGGCGCAAAGCAGGTTTACGCGAAAGGAAACACGACCTCACTGTTCTTCGGGACGGCGATCGTCGTGAAGGACTCAAACCTGCCGGCACACGTCTTTGGTAACGTTGCCCTGTCTGACAACGCTAACGACAAAGCCGTCCAGGTGACCGGGCCGCCAGGGATCGTGGCGAACAACTCGCGCGAGGCCACCGAACAGCACGCTCCCCCGGAATGACCTGATCCCAAAACGCTCATTCTGCTTCTGGCATTGCAAGGCCTGTTTCATTGATTCCATCTAGCCGGTCTCAAGACCAGCCCGGCTGTTTGAGGCTGACGCCCCAGTTTCAAACCCTGGTCATGGCGAGTCGTCAGAGAGGGCCGCAGGCTTTAAATCTGAATAGGTTAATCTTCTGTGACACGTAGGCGATGATTGACGCCCATTGGGGGATCATCTGGTGCGCGAACCCTTGATCTCCATGAGAGAGACTTTGACACGGTAAATCTGATGGTCTCAATTTTCCCGTTGTCGATCAAAACGCGTTAGGTCCTGCGGAGAGGCGTGACAGTGTTCGGCCTACTTAATAGCCTCATTGCATGGCTAAGAAACTGCTTCTGTTCACAGACCTTGACGGATGTCTGCTCAATAAGCATGACTATGACTGGCGCCCCGCAGAACACACTCTCAATCGACTTGCTGACCTCGGTGTCCCCGTCATTGTGGCGACGAGCAAGACAGCCTCTGAAGTTCGCGCGCTCCTTGATGAAATCCCCATCTGCCCCGCCCCGTTCATCGCAGAGAACGGTGGCGCAATAGAGTGGGGGCCGTGGCAGGGAAACTCAGATGCCTCAGAGAATACCGGGCCCTCAAGAACCGTGATTCTGGAGATTCTGAACTCGTTAACGACCAGATACCGCTTTCGGTCCTTCGAAACACTGGGGATTTCCGGCGTGATGAAGCAGACCGGTCTTCCGCTGGCAGAAGCCAGACGTGCATTGAATCGTCAGTGTACAGAGCCGTTGCTGTGGGATGACACGGACAGCCAACTCGCCCGGTTTCGCGCCGAACTGGACAGCAACCAACTCACCCTCACCCGAGGAGGGCGGTTCTGGCATGTCGCCGGGAGGACAAGCAAGGGGGCAGCTCTCACAAAAATTGTTGACGAATTTGGCGGGGAACAAACAGTCGTGGCGGCCGTTGGGGACAGCCAGATTGATCAGTCAATGCTTGATCTTGCGGATCTTCCCGTTGGTATTCGGGTGAACGGGACCCTCAGCGTCCGTGTCTCAGTTCCACCGGGAATCATTCCTGAATCAGAGGGAGCGGCAGGATGGGCGGAGGCTGTCAGTGAAATTCTGGATCGAATCAACTAGCCTGCTGATCCACCTGTTTCCAGATCCTCTTCGCGGCGGACTAAGATGGCTGATTTTGCGCAGAACGGCGTCATCGGAACACTCCACAATCTACGCAACCGGTCTACTGATGAACTGGAGGCGGAACTCGTCGAGTACTCTCGGGAAACCCCGATGGCATTGCTGCTCCCGTGCCTGTATTCAGAGCTGGAGGGCCCTGCGATGGGGCCGATCGTCGAGCAGTTGTCACAGGTCCCATACCTCTCCGAGATCATAATTGGTCTCGACAGGGCCAATGAGCAACAGTTCGATGCTGCCAGAAAGTTCTTCTCCCGTCTTCCTCAGGATCACGTGGTTCTCTGGAATGACGGAACTCGACTCAGGCATGTCGATGCAGCGCTGCAGCAGATCGGGCTGGCCCCCGGAGAGCCCGGAAAAGGTCGAAATGTCTGGTATTGTCTCGGCTATTTTCTTGCTTCGCAGAAGTCAAAGGCTGTCGCACTGCACGACTGCGACATTCTGACTTATGAACGCAGCATGCCGGCACGCCTGCTGTACCCCCTTGCACACCCACGATTCAATTACCAGTTCTGCAAAGGCTATTACTACCGCGCCGCTGACGGAAAGCTAAACGGCCGCGTCTTCAGGTTGCTGGTGATCCCCCTGATCAGAGCCCTTAAGCAGGTTCTCGGCAGACTGGACTACCTCGATTACATTGGCAGCTTCCGCTACGCCCTTTCGGGTGAGTTCGCCATGAAGTCAGACCTTGTTCAGTCACTCCGGATTCCGGCCGACTGGGGCCTCGAAATCGGAACTCTTTCCGAAGTATTTCGCACGTGCAGCTCTAACCGCATCTGCCAGGTCGACATTGCCGACGCCTATGATCATAAGCATCAACCAGTCTCTGAAGACAACCGTGCGACGGGACTGCACCGTATGGCAAACGACATCAGCAAGGCATTCTACCGCAAGCTGGCAATCGAGGGTGTCGTCTTCACTTCCAGCCTGCTGAGAACACTCAAAGCATGCTACTACCGCACAGCGCTTGACATGGTCGACCACTACCACAATGACGCGGTAATGAGTGGACTCGAACTGGACAGGCACTCGGAAGAAGCCACTGTCGAGCTGTTTAGTCGGGTCGTCCTGGCTGCTGGCGACGAATTCCTGAGCCGCCCCGATGAAGCTCCCTTTATTCACAACTGGTCCCGCGTCCGCAGTGCCCTGCCCGACATTTTTGATCGCATTTTGGGGGCTGTGCAGCAGGATAATGCCTGAGGCGCCCGAGACGTCACGAGTTGCTCACCCAGAGGCACTGATACGGAGCAAGGTCCAGTGCTGCGGTATGGTCCGCAAATTCATCGCCACTCAGCAGGTCCTTCCACTCATTCATAGTGATCAGGTTGAGATCAACCAGTCTCAGTTTCTGCCGAGTGTCCGACATATTGTGAATGCAGAATATACTCTGGCTGCGGTCATGGGACTGTCGCCAGAATGCAAAAAGTGGAGCCTGTAGTTGCAGTGTGTACTGAGTCGCGTTCGGGTGAAACGCCGGCTGAGCACAACGCAACCGGATTCGGCGAGTCAGCTCCCTGAGGACAATTGACTGGTGACTGGCCGGATCTTCCAGCAGGCTGCGGAGGCGGTCATCATCCCACCGGTGTCGGTTGATGGAACGATTCTGACCGGATCGTAGTACTCCGTCCTCATCGTTCGGTGTCGCCAGCAGACTGTGTATGTAGAACGCCGGAATCCCCTCCAGCCCCAGCATAATTGTCTGGGAACAAAGAAAACGTTCCACCTGCCATTCATCGGCCCCGGAGATCGTGCCCCGCAGCGCATCAAACAAAGAAATATTCAGTTCGTAGACATGCTCCGCGCCATCATTTCCGCGTCGAGCAGAAATTCGACCACCAAAACCACGGATGGTCTCCACCATCTGCAACTGCTCGTAATCCGAGATCAGACCTTCCGCAGGTCGCATCCCGATACCGTCATGGGACGCTGTAAAATTCAGATAAGCGCAACCCTGAGGGGCCGGCGGCATGCTCATCATCCAGCGTTTCAACGGCTCTGGATCTCCGGTCAGCAGGGAGTGCAGGAGCAACGGTGCCAGACTGAAGTTGTAGATGACATGCGCCTCATTCCTGTTTCCGAAGTAGGTGAGGTTTTCATGGTTTGGCACGTTGGTTTCCGTGATCAGAATTGTGCCAGGAGCGTAATAGTCAACCACAGTTCGGATCAGCCTCACAACCTCATGCGTCTGCGGCAGATGCAGGCATGAAGTCCCCGAGACCTTCCAGAGAAAGCCAATTGCATCGAGCCGAAAAATCCGCACGCCCTGTTCAAGATAAAGGCGGATGACTTTCAGAAACTGAATCAGCACCTGTGGATTCCGGAAGTCGAAATCGACCTGGTCATGGCTGAAGGTGCACCAGACATATTTGACGCCGTCTGCTGTCTCAGTCGGACGCAGCAGTGGACTGGTCCTCGGTCGAACGACATGACTGAGGTCATCATCCAGGCTCGCTTCCAGAAACCATGATGCACCAGGCTCTGTCCCGGCAACAAAATTCCTGAACCACTGGCTTTCTGCAGAAACGTGATTAATGACGATATCCGCCATTAAGCGGTAACTGTCAGAAATGGCCGCGATATCATCCCAGCCACCTAACTCTTCGTTCACAGCCTCGTAGTCGATAACGGCAAACCCGTCATCCGAACTGAATGGGCAGAACGGGAGAATATGAACAGATGAAATGGCCTCATCGATGTAGTCGTCAAGGAACCGCTTCAAGGCTCGCAGCGGCTTTTCGCCTGAGTGGATAATCGAATCACCGTAGGTGATCAGCAGACAATCTTCCTGCGTCCATAACTGTTCGAACGGAAGCGGCACACGAAGAGCTGCCTGATCGAACTCTGCGGCGATCGCACCGGTCAGCAGTTCAGGATTAGCATCCGGATAGAGAAAGGACAGATGTTGCTGAAGCTGAGCATAAAAGCCGGACGAAGAGCTGAAATCTGAGTTCATATCAAACCAATTGCGCAGGTCTGGGCGCCTGACAGAACGTACAACTAACCTCGCCGCGCGCAGTATCCGGGATGTCCACGCCCGGAGCAAGATGTGATGCTATTGAATGGAAATTCGGCGGCGAATCTCAAAGCGAAGACACGTACGGTGGGTCCGATTCGATGCAGTGGAATCAAAACACGTGGCGGATACTCGCCCACTGCGGTGCCGTATGCACCTCCCTGACGGGGGAATCCCATCCACACCTGCAGATCACAAAATCGTGGACGAATTCACAACGCACTTTGACAGCGAGGATAATTGTCACAGGCATGCAGCTTACGGGACCGGCGGTCGATCCGACCTGAGACATCCCTCAATGTGGGGCGTTCTCCGGACCGTCCCATCAATGTCGCGGAGTCTCACCCACCACAGCTCTCCTCTGATAATCGTCCCCTGATAAACACCTCGATCGCGCCGCCAATGGCCACCAGCACACTGCCCACAGACACAAGGACTATTCGACCCGGAATCCGTTTCAGCAACAGGGTCCAGGTAAAGAAATGCATGGCACGTGTTTGCCTGCTGAACTGATCGGAACTCGATCTTTATCCAGGCACACTTTCAGAAATCAGGTGCTTTGGCAAATCTCGGACAACCGGACAACCAACCTGTTCCATGACCTGCTGTAACTGCTTCTTCAGCATTTCAAACGTATGATGTCCGCCATATTTGCCGAGGGCACAGACTCCAAACATTGGAGTTCGCCCCATGAACGTAAAGTCAGCACCGCACGCAAGGCAGGCCGCTACATCAGCACCGGAATACATCCCCCCGTCAATCATGACCTTCAGTTTGCTGCCAAACTCGGGAGCCAGCTTACTCAGAGGCACAATCGTCGACTGCCCGCGATCCAGTTGCCGCCCACCATGGTTGGAGACGATCAATCCATCCAGTCCGTGCTTCACGGCCACTTCAGCGTCCTCCGGATTGACGATCCCTTTGACAACCAGATTCCCTTTCCACTTCTCACGAATGGGCGCAATCTTCGCTTCGGTCAGCCGCCCGGAGAAGGTCTTGTTCATGAACAGTCCCAGGTGTTTCATCGTCAGACCTGGCGGGATGTAGGGCTTCATTGTTCGAAACTCGGGCTTACCCGCCATCAGCTGTCCCATCGCCCATGAAGGATTCATCAACATCTGAAAGATGTTTCGGGGTGACATTCTTGGCGGAATCGAAAGCCCGTTGCGAATCTCCTTCGGCCGATATGCGAACGTTGGCGTGTCGGCAAGGATCACGAGTGTGCGACAGCCAGCATCCCATGCGCGTTCGAGCAACTTGTCGCGCAGTTCATCCTCAGCCGGATGGTAAAGCTGAAACCAGAAACGTCCTCCAGTGATCTCTGCAATTTCCTCTATGCTGGCCGTACTGACCGTGGACAGAGTGAACGGAATATTGTGGTCCACAGCTGCCTGCGCCAGGAATTCGCACGCACGTGGCCACATCAGTCCCTGCAGACCAACCGGCGCGACTCCAAACGGAGCGTCATAAGTTTCCCCAAACAGCTCGGTGGTCTGATCCGCCCCGTCAAAATCTCGAAGGTACCAGGGCTTTAGCTGAACGGAACGAATGTCACTCTTGTTGCGAGCAAGATTGACCTCCCCAAAACAGCCGGCTGACAAATAATCGTAAGCAAATCCCGGCATTCGGCGTCGCGCTCTGGCGTGGAGATGATCGACGGATGGGTATTCAGAATTAAAATGCGATGTCATGGAACCAAAAGTGTTCTGAGAGAATCTGGCAACATCCGATCATGACGTTGCTTCAGTGAACTCGAAGTCAGCATCCTACGTTCGAATCCTGCCGGATTCGAATCACTCTGGCAATTGTCCACGATCGAGTTGTGATTGAGTGATTGTGGCCCGCAAAAGCACTGTAGCCGGCCTCTGCAGGGCCGGAAGCCCACTCAACAGCCCAACAGCCACGAGGAATGAGATTGTCTGAAGCCTTGCTCCTGTCTCCGCCGTCCAGCCATTGGGCAACAGCGCCGGCATTGCAGCCTGAGTCGATTCCGTTGCAAAGCTACCCGGCAAAGTGACTTCTCAACTGAGCATACCTATCGACAGACAATTCCGGGGCTGCATGATTAATTCTCACGCGCATCTGCGAACCGTAATCTCAGACACAGAAGATCAGACTGTGTCGTACGAACATCACAACACACCATGCAATGCCCCACAACAACGCTGGATTTGCCTGATGTAATCCTAAAAGATTGATTCTGGATGCCACCCGAACACCAATCCGAAGTGCGGCGAAACTTCAGCATTTGCGGCGTGGGCAGGGGCCACCAGGATCTGTGCGAACGGAGTTGATCTCCCGTGCGGGAGATTCACTGAACCTCAGGAGTGGTCTCAGAAATCAATCTTTAACAGGACACGCATCGCCTGATAGTCTATTTTAGGGCCATGCGGCGTGTTGTGATGCTTACTGAAGCGGATCATGGACGGAACAACAGAAGACGGGCAGAATCAGGAGAACGATCGTCCGTTTGGCGAGATGAAACCCACGCGCGGGCTGGCGTTCGTTGCATCAATTACTCGACGGCTTCCTGTATGGATACCCAGACGGGTTGTCTATGCGCTTCGGCGTCTCGTCAAAAGGAATCTTCCCCATGCAGTTGATGCACAGATTTTCGGACAGGGCATGCGGCTGCACCCGCGGGACAATCTGAGTGAAAACCGCGTCCTGTTTATGCCGCAGCATTTTGATACGGAAGAACGTAAGGCACTCAGCGAATCTCTGCACGACGAATTCACCTTCCTGGACATCGGCGCTAACGCGGGCGTGTACAGCATCTTCATGGCATCCCAATTGGGGGCCCGCGGCAGAATCATTTCGGTTGAACCGGATCCGGAAATTCGTCAGCGACTGGAATTCAACGTTGCCGCCAATGGTTACAACAATGTAACCATTGTTCCTAAAGCCCTCAGCGACAGCACTGGAACACTGCGCCTCTATGTGGACCGTGAAAACCGTGGTCAGAGTAGTTTGATCGACTCCGGCGGGACTCCTGTGGAAGTCGGATGCACCACGCTGGAGCAGTTGCTCGACGATCTTCAGATTAAGACTCCGGATGCAATGAAGATTGACGTAGAGGGAGCTGAACTGTCGATCCTGCGTCCCTTCTTTGAATCTGTTGCGCCAGACCGTTTTCCTGGACTCATAATTCTGGAAAGTATGCGCCGTGACGGTCTGAGCGAAGCCGCTCAACTGGCATTGAAGAATGGCTATCGACTCCGCAAACAGGCGAAGATGAACGTCATCCTTGAAAAAGTGGCCGAGTGAGCATTGGCTTATGACGCGTCTCAAATCGCGGTTCAGGTTTCAACCTGACGTCATCACGTACGGCGACTTAACAACAACCAATCTGGTGCCGGGATCTATCGGCAGTGAAAGCAGCGTCTATTGACCGCTCGTGTCAGGTTGAAACCTGACCAACAGGCGTCACTGACGCGCAAGTTCTCTAATCTTTGACGGCGGCAGCGCCCCCTTAAAAATTCGCAGGTCTCGCATGCGGCCATTAAAATAGTCATGCTGACCAAAACCAATTTTGAAGGGTGTTGAGTTTCGCAACTGCAATTGCTTACCCTCAAACTGTCTTTGAGCAACTCGCACGCCATCCACATACAGCTCCAGCTGTTGCCTGCTGCAAACGGCAGCAAGGTGATGCCAGCCTGGCGAGAGAGCTCGGTCATTTGTCACACATCGCCCGGCTTCCAGTGAACGAACTCGGCCGGACGGCAGCGTGCCGCAATACAGCTTTCCGTCAAACACAGCGGTCACCCATGCGCGTCGATACCTGACGTTTGGCGTGTCATCGACGACTCCCGTTGAGACCCATTCGTTTGTCCCATCGTAGCGATACACGGCACCTGCCGGCAGAGTCCCCGCATACAGCTGACCGTTATAGACGGCCATTCCCATGACCTCTTTCTCGTCACCAAGTCGCCCCGTGTTTATCCATTGCTGAGGTCCCTCAAAGCGAAACACAGAACCGGTGGGCCACGTTCCGGCATGCAATTTTCCTTCGAAGACAGCAGTCGAGTACACCTGTGTCGTGTCAGGGACCGGCCCAAGCCTCTTCCACCGGGTGCCGCCTTCCCATCGAAAGAAACCGCCAGCGTCGTAACTCAGGCCAAACAGTCCGCCGTTATAGACCGCAAGGTGCACAACCCGCAGATCCGGGCAGCCACAGGATGTCCACTTGCCAGGACCATCAAACCGGTACATGCCTCTGGTTCGTGGAGTGTCGCGCCAGGCTCCGGTCGTTCCTGTGCCTGCAAACAACTGGCCGCGATAGACTGCAAGTCCGCTGACACTCCGCACATCCTCAACCTTCCCCACATTCGTCCATGATTCCCCGCCCTCATAGCGCCAGACACGTCCCCCGGGTTCCGTGTTGGGGGAAAGTGGCAGCGACGAGCCGCCGCCGCTATAGAGTTCCGAGCCGACATACAGCTTCCCGTTGAAGACTGCCATCCCACACAGCGCATTTGCCGGGTCAGGGCTGCCACAATCAATCCACTTCTGCCCGCCGGCGTAACGATAAACGTGTCCGCGCTCTCCTTCAGCCGGCTCCCAGACAGCCGCGTAGAGACTGCCATCAAAGACAACCAGGCTTTTCACCTGCATATTGGTGCCCGGGCGGCCACAGTCTTTCCATGCTGAGACCCTGCCGTCATCCGTCCCGAAGAGAATGTTGCGCCAATTCGACTGTGCTGATGTGACTCCCGAATAATTCATGAGCGACAGCTGATAGCCACGTCGTTCCTGCGGGTCGTAATGGGCGAGCACATCACCGAGGACATCGTCCAGTGATTCGTCTGTATGAATATGTACAGAGATTGAAAACTCACCGTCATCAACCTGAGGAGCATCTTCGGCCTTCACCTCCAACCAGTCGTCGATCCCGTCAAAGTGCGCAACCCCGTCGTGGAATTTCACTCCGTGGCTAATGGCCGACTTTCCACTGACCTGATCACGAGAATCCGCTTCAAGCTTCCAGTGCGCCAGCAAACCATCTTCAGCCAGTGAGGCGGAAGTCAGTACCAGGAAACAGATGAATATCGGGCAGACTGCTGATCGGTTCATGGCACTCCCCGTGATTGAAGTCAAATCAGTCCAGTTCAGTATCGAAAGCGAACGACCGATGGTCCCGGCAAAAGCCGATTCGCAGAATGTAAATTACTTACGAATGCAGTAGATCGCAGTGTCAGAACGAATAAACAGGCTGCCATTACTGACTGCCGGGCTTGCACTAAAGTCGCTCTTATCATCGAGTTTGTTGTGTGACACCTGCTTAAGCTCCGGATCGGCTTTCACAACGTATGTCCCTCCAAATCGACTGACGGCAAACAGATGATCGCCAATCAGCTGAATGGATGCGTAAAACTGGCCATTCAGTCGCGCCCGACCAGCCTCTTCTCCCGTCTTCACATCAATACAGTTCAACAGTCCTCGATCGGTCACCCAATACAGGTGCCCATCGTGAAGTACGGGAGAGGGCACATAGGCACCGCCGTTGCGAGACCAGACGGTATGTGACTCAGTCACATCTCCCTTGCCACCCAGACGGATTGCTGTGCGTCCGCCACTACGGCCTCCAATTGCATACACGACGTCGTCATCAGCAACGAGTACGGGGCAGGCTCCGGTGTCGACCCGTGTTTCGGCGTACCATTTCAGCTTGCCGGTCGCTGGGTTGACGGCCCAGATCTCCTGAGGAATCGAAACCAGCAGGACCTGAGAGTCGTCGGTATGCCTGGCCACAATTGGAGTTGAGTAGCTGCGTGCGAGAGTATCAGCAGGAGACGACCACTTCTGTTCGCCAGTCTCCAGATCAAGCGATCGAATGGAGCGGCTTTCACTGCCCGCCTGTACGATCAGATTCTCGCCATAAATGATCGGGCTGGAAGCAGAACCAAACATGGCTGCATTTTGTGAGCCAACATCCTTATGCCAGAGTGCCTTTCCTTTCAGGTCGTAGGCATAGACGCCCGAGCTTCCAAACAGGACATAGACATTTGTGCCATCACTGACTGGGGTGCTTGATGCATATCCTGGCGTGCCGGCAAAACGAGGAATTGACCGCTCACGGCTGGTGGAAGGAATCTCTTTCGACCAGACCTCTTTTCCTGTCTCTCGGTCGAGACAGATCAGGTGACGGACCAGATTCTCGAGATCGCTTTCATTCGAGTAACACGTCACAAACACGTGGTCCCCGACCACGATTGGACTTGAGAAACCTTTCCCCGGCAGCTCCTGTTTCCATGCCAGATTGGAAGAATCGTCCCATGTCGTGGGGATGCCTTTGTCCTGACTGATGCCGGCAGAATTTGGACCGCGAAACCCCAGCCAGTCGTCTGCTGCTGTGGACACTACAAGAGACAGCATGGCAACAATTACTGAAATACTTCGGGGCAGCATTGGATGTTCCTGAAAACGGGCGATAGACGATGTTTCGTATCCTGATCAAGTCAGGAACAAAAGGGAAACGCAATCGTCAACATCGCATTGCTGTCGAGTGCGTCTCCGCCCATCAGAAGTGTCCGATAGCCTGCCGGTCTCCCAGACGCTGGTACGTCAGGTAATCAATATTCTCACTCAGGAAGATGGCTGCACCAACATAATGGACAGCGATCCCCGCAGTCTGCCGTCGAGATTCCACAGGATAAGGCTGACTGCTCCATCATAACCTTGAGTGAATGGCACAGACTTCACAGCGACACTCAGGTAATTGAGCAGGAAAGTTAAGAGTACGCGAATCAGCCTCTCACGACTTTACGTCACGTGATTTGAGCTGCACAATTGAGGATCTGAAATGATGGTCTGGATGAAAGCAACTCAATGCAGCAGTCTCTTCACACACACATCTGCCTGATTATTCTTATCAACAGCGCACTCGCTGATGACTTCCTCCCGGATCAGTCAAAGCTTCCGGCCAAGCCACCGCAGGATGCCATCCTGCTTCTGGATGGCGCCGGGGATGTGCAGTTTGTCAGCAAGACGGGCGGAGACATTGACTGGCCAAAGAAAGAAGGAACTCTTGTTTCCACGCGACGCCAGTCTCGCTCAAACCACATCTGTTCAGCATGGCACTTCCGCGACGCAGACATTCACGTTGAGTTTCAACTGCCGCCCAAAGGCTCCGGCAACAGCGGCATCTACATTCACGGCAACTATGAGTTGCAGATCATCCATTCCCACGGTCAGCAGAAGCTGAACCAGGACATGGTGGGCGCGATTTACGGATTCCATAAGCCACTGGTCAATGCGGCGCGACCTCGAGAACAGTGGCAGGTGTACGACATTCGTTACCGCGCCCCTCGCCGTGACGCGGACGGCAAAATCGTGCAGGAAGGTGTGATCACGGCATGGCTCAACGGACAGAAGGTTCAGGACAATGCCACTGTCGGCGAACCCCGATCGAAGTACCACCCTTATCGTTACAACACCACGCCGTATCTGAAGGAGATCTGGAAACAGCAGAAGAAGACATCTGTCGGGCCCGTCTTTCTGCAGGACCATGACAATGCGGTCAGGTTTCGCAACGTGTGGATTCGGCCACTGGACAACAGGGCGAAACGCTACGAGCAGGATTAGTGATGGGCAGGTTCTAAGGAGTCGGCTGCTCACCGTAGCGGAAGTCGTCAAGACTTTCGGCATATCCAGCGTGGCTGAAACTCATGACGAGTTCCGCTCCCCTGTTCCAGACCGCATTTGATTTAAGTTTGGCGTCTGCCTGAATGGAAACCCGAAGCGTCAGCGAGGGATCTTTTCGAAATGCAGCGTTTTCCCTCGCTGGAAATTGCATCCGTCGACATAAGTCGTTTGGCAGCCTTGCTTATTGTGAGCCGAGACGCGTAAGCGGCCGGGTGAAACGCACCGTCTGGCCGGTCGTTGGGACCCGAGGCCTCACGGCCGTCGGCTCACCTGTACCACATGCAGCAAGGCTGATTTTGGCAACAACCTACAAAGATGGATGCAATTTCCTGTGACACTTCGGGTTACCAGCCTGACAACTCGTAGCCGAAACTCTTGACGAGTTCCGCTCCCCCTATCCTGAAGCCTGACGAACACTGGTCTGCTATTTGCGCCGCGTGGGTTTCCCCTGCTCGACATTCGACAAAGCATGAGTCGGAAGTGGCAGGAAGTCATGTTCCAGAATCATCCAGCGTTCAAGCTCCTGCCGAAGCGTAGTCTCAATCTCTGTGACCGCCTCCTGCCCTGCCAGATTGTTAAGTTCCAGCGGGTCGGTCTTGAGATCATAAAGTTCAACAATGGGGCGCGGGTTCTGAAAGTACAGGCGTTCATGCAACGCAGAAAGCTGCCCGTCCGCGTAGGCCTGCTCAATGGCTTTCCACGCCACTTTGCCCGGCATGTCCACGGGCGTGTAACTGCGATTCGGAAGCGCGTTGTAGAGGTACCGGTATCTGGCTGAGGTCACTGACCGGGACAGATCGAGTCCATCCGTTCGAGTAATCGGGCCCCAGTGCCAGCCGCGTTCGGCAAAGACATACTCTCGCCCGGAGTCAATCCGCCCCTGAAGCTGTGGCAGAAAGCTCCGACCAGTCATCTCTGCAGGCGCACTCAATCCACAGGCCTGCAGAATTGTCGGCCCCAGATCTGTTCCACAGACCAGTTCCGAGGAACTGGTTCCAGCCTGCACCATTCCAGGCCAGCGGATCATCAGCGGAACGTGCGTTCCACGATCAAACAATGTTCCCTTCCCGCGAAGCAGTGCTTCACCGTTGTCTCCCATGAAAATCACCAGCGTGTTCCGGTCCAGCTCACGTGCCTGCAACACATGCATAATCATGCCGAACCCTGTGTCCATCTCACGAACGGACGCGAGATAGCGAGCATAGTCAGTGCGGACCTCCGGCAGGTCCGGCCAGTCGTCCGGCAGCTCCAGCTCAGCGGGATCGATGCCATCGTGTGACTCAGAAAATCGGCGATGCGGCTGACTGAACCCAAAGTACAGGAAGAATGGCCTGTCCTCCGGAACCTTGTCCAGAACGGATTTTGGTTTCGGTTTGTTCTCCGTCTTCTTTACTTCCTGCCACAGCGCGATTACTTTGTCGGGGTGATCCGCGTATGCGTCGGAAAATACATGCGGGTGGCGTCTGATCAATTTGTCGTTCAGTTCCTCCATAACATCCACAATGTCAAAAGAGTTGTTTTCGTCCGCGATAACACACTGCATATAGACATTAAGCAAGACGTCTCCAAGTTCCTCCCGCAT
>CAJWGB010000172.1 GCA_913031625.1 uncultured Planctomycetaceae bacterium
CGCCAACACCTCGGGCAGCGATGGCTGAAATCAACAGCAGGTCTCAACCATCAGATCGCCGCCGCCCTGATGGGAAAGGCCAACCCCAAACTGACAGCACACCTAAACGGTTCTCTCGAACAGTCAGATCCGGGTTACATTCTGCAGCAGCTCATGCAGACCGGAACTAACTCAGCGTTTCGAGATGCAAAATGGGTGTGGACACAGGTCGGCGCGAATGTTGAAGAGCCGGACACCTCATCACGTTATTTCCGATTTGAGTTCGAGCTGACCGAGATCCCGCAACAGGCAATCCTGCATACCACAGCAGACGACCGCGTGACAGCATGGATCAACGGGAAACAGCTTGGCACGAATCCTCAGTGGACAACGCCCGCTCACTTTGATCTGCAGCCACACATGGTTAGCGGAACCAACGTCATTGCACTGGAGACGAACAACAATAGCGGCCCTGCAGGACTGATTGCAGCTGTCGAAATCGGAACGAAGATCTTTGGGACCAGCAAAGAGTGGGCATCCAGCAGGAAGCAGTTTGAGAATTGGCAGGCTGTCGAATTCGATGATTCGTCATGGACTCCTGCCGCAGAACTGGGGCCGTCCACAATGGCTCCATGGAACCTGAAGATCAGCAACGCGGTAAAGATTGCACAACGCTGGACTGAATTGGCGAAAGGATATTCGGCCGAACAGGAGCGCCGCACCAATCACAACAATGCGAATTTCCAACCGTGGGCTGATTTTTCCAGCGGCAGTGCCAGCGGCTGGACGGTCAGCGGACTGGGATTGATTCATGGACGAAGTCAAGCAGGAGAATTCACCCTGACAACGTCAGGGAATCAGGTCATTGGAGCCGTGCTTCCGGCCGGACTTTACACCAACCTCAGTTCCAGCAGACTGAACGCCTCCCTGCGATCCCCATGGATCCCCACCAGCCACAAGTATGTCAGCCTGCAGATCGTAGGCGATGGTCGCAGCATGATCCGGCCCGTCGTGGATTCCTGCGGGCTCAATGAGTTTGCAGGCGGCGGGCTTGAATACCTTGCCGGAGCAGCAAAGTGGAAACTCCTTCCGACGAGCGCCGGCGGGTTTCACCGTTCATTCGTGGAGCTCACGACAAAGTCCGACAACGCCCGATGGCCCGATCGCCCGGGACGGGCAGGAACAAACGACCCGAAAGAGCTGGAGTCACCTCACTCCTCCTTCGGACTTGTCAGAGCAGTCCTGCATGACACTCCATCCACACCGCTCCCGGAGCTCACGGCACTGATGCCGCTCTTCGATCATCCCGATGTGGAAACTCCAGCACAAGTGGCGAAGATCATTCAGAAACAGGCCCGGCAGGCAGTCCAGCGCTGGGCCCGGAATCAGGCAACGGACGAGGACATCCACTGGATCCAGTGGTTGCTGGTTACGGATCTGCTCCCCAACTCAACCGACGGAGACAAAGAGTTCCAAACTCTAATGCAGACATATCGGCAGGCAGAATCAAAGCTTCCCACACCACAGGTTGTTGCCGGGCTGGCCAATCAGGGCCCAGGACGTGGATTCCCGGTATTGAAGGGCGGCGACCCCACGGCCCGCATGTCCGAAGTCCCGCCGCGGTACCTCGAAGTGCTCAACGGACGCGCGCCATTCGACTCCGATGGCAGCGGTCGACGTCAACTGGCGGAGACTGTTGCAAGTGCCAGGAATCCGCTGACTGCGCGAGTCATGGTGAACCGAATCTGGCATCATCTCTTTGGACGTGGCATCGTTGCTTCTCCGGACGACTTTGGCGGAATGGGTGAGTTGCCCACCCATCCGGAACTTCTTGACTACCTCGCGGAACAGTTCGTTCGTGATGGATGGTCAGTCAAACGTCTGATTCGGCGAATCATGATGACGCACACCTTTCGCCGTTCCAGTCTGCCAGACAATCATGCGACCAGCATTGATCCAGCCAACTATCTCCTGCATCACTACCCGGCTCGCCGACTCAGCGCAGAGGCGGTTCGGGACACGATCCTGACGGTCTCTGGACGATTGGACCGTCAACTTTATGGCCCTGGCATTCACCCGCACAGAAAAGAAGAAACCGACTATCGAAAGCTCTGGACTGGACCGCTGGACGGTGATGGTCGTCGCAGCATCTACATCAAAGTCACTCGAATGGAAGGGCCCCAGTTCCTGGAGCTGTTTGACTTCCCAATTCCGATGGCAACTCAGGGCCGACGTGACCGAACTAATGTTCCCGCTCAGGCCCTGGCACTCCTGAATGACCCGTTTGTGATCAGCCAGGCGGAGCACTGGGGCAACCAACTGGTTCAACGCCAAGACACAACCCCCGCTGCTCGCGTGCGACACATGTTTGTGAAAGCCCTGGGACGGATGCCGAATGATGAAGAAGAAGCTCGCACTCTTCAGTTTCTTCAGCGACTGGCGAAAGATCAGCCAGAAGCCGACCTGCTGACCGACGAGTCGGTGTGGCAGGACGCAGCGCATGCGATGTTCAACCTGAAAGAACTAATCTACATTCGGTAGTGGTTTATTCCTGGTTCTTTGTACTTTGTGCTGTCTGGGGGCCGCTTGTACGCCGCTCTGGATCAGTTAGAACCCAATTCGGATTCCACCTCGGCTCAAAGGAACCTCAATGAAAGTCAAAGCCCTCAAACGATTTCGCGAAAAGCTGGCAGCGGATGAACCTGTTTTCGGACTGTGGGTGACACTGGAATCGGCCACAATCACCGAGATGGCCGTTGCCCTCGGCATCGACTGGGTCTGTATCGATGCCGAACACGGTCATCTGGACTGGAAGGACATTAACGAACACGTCCGCGCCGCGATTCGCAGCGACACGGTCCTCCTTGTCCGCATTGCCGAACGCAGTACGTCACTCACCAAGCGAGCACTCGATATCGGGGCGGACGGGATTGTCATTCCGTGGATGGAAACAGCGGAAGAAGTTCGGGAAGCCGTCAAAGATGCGCATTACCCTCCCGAAGGTCGGCGAGGAATCGGAGGCGAGCGAGCGACTGCGTGGGGACAATGTCTGGCAGAGCACGCATCCGAAGCGAATGAAAATGTTCTTGTTGTGCCCTTGATTGAGAGTGTAACGGCCGGCCCGCATGTGGCAGAAATGTGTACCGTTGATGGTGTCGACGTCTTCTTCTTCGGCCCTGCAGACTACTCAGCGACGGGTGGGTTCCGAGGGCAGTGGGAGGGACCGGGAATCGCGGAACAGATTCTGGAAGCAAAGGACACAATTCGAGCGGCCAAAAAGCACTGCGGCCTGCTGACGACCAGCCTCAAAAATCTGCATGAGCGTTTGCTGCAGGGCTTTCGAATGCCGGGCCTGGGATCTGACACCGGATTGCTGAATCGTGCTCTGCACCAGTCCCTGGAGGCCGTCGACCGCGATCGAAAACCGGCCACCAGCCTCGACCCGGCTGATGGATCTGCCCTCTGACCTCCGTGATCCGCTGCGACCTCTGTGGTTAACCCCTGAGCCACCGGTCGCTTCCAGGTGCTCAAACCTCAACAGCACAAAAGCTGATTCACACAGTGAACACTGAGCAAAGCCGGATGGGTGCCCACGCCTGTAACTCTGCCCAAAACCGAGGGATGCGCTTCGGAATCGACTGCCGGTATTTCGCATAGGGTGAGGCGTTGAACAGGCAATTCGAAGAGAGACGGCAGGAGTCACTGTGGTGAGGAATTCTGGCGAATTCCACTGTGGTCTTCTTTCTGTAAGATCTGCACATCATCCGCTTTTCGCTCCCGGATTCCTCCACTTCACTCTCATGCGTCCGCTAACACTTCTGCTGCCGTTTCTTGCCAGTCTGACTCTCTGTGCAGCCGACCGTCCAAACGTATTGTTCATCATCGTTGATGATTTGAACGACATGCCGCTGGATCCGGCAGGAAAGCCGGCTGTTCCGACTCCAAACTTTGACAGACTGGCTGCCCGAGGGATCAGCTTCACCAATGCCCACTGCAATGACCCAATCTGCGCGCCGTCTCGGTCGAGTATGCTGACCGGCCTGTACCCGCAGACCTCCAGCCTTTATTGGTTCGAAGACTACAGGCAGAACGCCATTCTGAGTCAATCAAAGACGCTGACCGAGCACCTCGCCACCAATGGATACGACGTTTACACAACCGGAAAGATCTATCACGGCAACCAGGGCCCCCAAGGTTTCTACGCAGGACGCGGCCCAGGAGGCAATATTGGGCCATGGCCGTGGGACGGACGTCAGGACACGCGGCGAGGACTGATTCCACACCCACAGCAGATGTTCTTCTATGCCGATGATGCTGATCCGGACATGGACTACAAGTGGGAGCACACCTTTGGCCCCCTGACAATGATTCCGGAATACAAGCCGAACCCGGCGAATGGCGTCCCCGGATATAAAGGCTGGAGACTCTCCGGCAAGCCATGGCGTTATGTTTCAGATGACGACCGGGACGCGATGCCTGATGAAACCAATGCAGCATGGGCGGCAGACGTCCTGAAGCAGGAACATTCTGAGAAACCATTCGTCCTGTTTACCGGATTCAGCCGCACGCACACGCCGCTGTACGCACCTCAAAAATACTTCGACATGTTTCCGCTGGATAAGATTAAGGTTCCCAAAGGGCTCTTAACGGGCGACCTCGAAGACTGTGCTCCCAGTCTTGCCAACACCAGCCTGTATGCATTTCGACGCTACCAGATGCTGTTTCATCACAAAGACCGCCCACAGCTGTATAAGAAATGGCTGCAGGCCTACATGGCCTGTGTCGCCTTTATCGATGATCAGGTCGGCACAGTCCTCGATGCCCTCGAGAACAGCCCTCATGCAGGTAACACCGTCGTGATCCTTACCAGTGACCACGGATTTCACGTCGGCGGAAAGGAAGCAATCTATAAACAGACATTATGGGACAGCGGCACACGCATCCCGTTTATTGTTGCCGGGCTGAAAGGGATGCCACAGGGAGCCACCTGCCATAAACCGATTTCGCTGATCGACGTCTACCCCACGTTCAATGAGCTGTGCGGAATGCCGAACGACCCTCACACGGGACGCTCGGGCTACTCACTGGATGGGCACAGTCTTGTGCCACTGATTCGAAATCCCGGCGGGCCATGGTCAGGCCCGGATGTCGCAATTACCGCATTGCCGGGTAAAGATCACAGCCAGCACCGAGAACACACGGGAACTCTCTATCCGCACTTCTCGGTACGTTCCGAGGACTGGCGTTACAGCCTGACATCAGACGGTCAGGAAGAGCTCTACCGATACTCCACCGATCCGTTTGAATTCAGGAACCTGGCAGACACGCCGGAGTTTGCCGAAGTCAAATCCGGCCTCAGAAAGAAGCTTGTTTCTCTGAGGGATGGAAACAGGTGGAAGGAGTATTCCGTGCTCCCACGGGAAAAAACCTCTGGCTTCGAGCTGATTGCGGACGTTCGGGGACAGGGAGCATTGCAGCTTGGAGAAACAACGATCGCCTCTGTGAGTGCAGAGGAGTGGACACCCGTGCGAGTGAGAGCCGCGGGAAAACGCAGTCAGGCCTGGGTCGATCAACGGGTCGCGTCGGACGAGTTCTTTGACTCTGCTTTCGAGCCGGGCAGAATCACAGCAAGCGGAATTCAGTTGCGCCGAATCAGGATTCGACAGATCTGGAAACAGATGCAGTAGACCGTTGGCCGGTCAAGCCGTGTTGTTTTTCAGTGACAGTAGGCAGCTTTGAATTCCTGAATCAGTGGTTATGGCTAAGACTCTTCATAACCGCTGGTGCAGATTTTCAGAGGCAGGCCACCTGCCGACGGCAGCTACATTTGTATCTATTTTGGGGCTGGTTGCGAATTTTCCCGGAATCGCTGTCCCCGATTTGCAGGGGGACGACAAAGGGAACTGTCACAAAACCACTTTCCGAGACGAATTATGAACAGGTTCCTCTTCTGCACTCTGCTCCTGCTGAATTTCGCATCAGCCGGCGAGCCGGCCAAAGTCGACTTTGCGACTCATATTGCTCCGATTGTCCATTCAAAATGCTCAATGTGTCATCGTCAGGGCCAGCCGGGTCCGTTTGAACTGCTTAGCTACGACGATGTGCGGGAACGAGGACTGACGATTCAGGCGGTCATTCACGATCGGTATATGCCGCCATGGAAACCCGTCAATGAAGACGTCGAGTTTGCCCATGACCGTCGGTTGACGAAAGCTGAAATCAGGCTGATCGACGAGTGGATCGATGCCGAAATGCCGGCCGGTGATCTCAGTCGAGTCAAAGCTCCGGACTACTCCAGTGGGTGGGCACTCGGCAAGCCCGACGCAATCCTAAAAATGAATGGGCGGTTCATGGTTCCGGCTTCCGGACGAGACGTCTATCGGTCGTTCGTGTTTGAAGCAGACTTTCCGGAAGACAAGTGGGTTAAGGCTGTGGAACTGCGGCCTACTGCCAGAGGAGCCGTCCATCATGCTCTCTTTTTTGTGGACACAAGTGGAGAAGCTCGGTCACGAGATGGTCAGGACGGAAAGGCAGGCCTGTCCGGCATGTCGTTCCTGCGACAGGGTGGTGATCGACAGCGAGGTTCTCTGAGAACAAGATCCGGATCCTCCTCCACCTCAGGTGTCCGTGGTCTCGGTGGCTATGTGCCCGGAGCCATGCCAAACAAGCTTCCGGGTGACCTCGCGCTGCCGCTGCCAAAGGGCGGCGATATTGTGATGCAGACTCACTTTCACCCATCGGGCAAAGTGGAGTATGAGCAAGCCGAACTGGCACTCTATTTTGCAGATCGACCGCCTGCTCGGCAGATCGTCCCCATTCAACTGCCCCCATTGTTTGGTCGACTTGCCGGCATTGATGTACCCGCAGGAGAAAGCGACTTTGAGATTCGTGAATCGTTCACACTTCCGGTCGATGTGGAAGCTGTTCAAATCAGTGGTCACGCCCACTACATCTGCCGTGAAATGGAATTAACGGCGACTCTGCCAGGTGGTACGAAGATCGACATGCTGTCCATCGACGACTGGGACCTTGACTGGCAGGACAATTACCAGTTTCGCGAGCCTGTCATGTTGCCAGCCGGAACTCGGCTGGACGCTCGGTTGATGTATGACAACTCAGCAGAAAACCCGGAGAACCCTCATTCTCCTCCACGAAGAATCAAGTGGGGTCGAGAGTCAACGGATGAAATGGGCAGCGTTACATTACAGGTTGTTGCAAAGCGAAGCTCAGACCGCATCAAACTGCAGCAGGCTACGCGTCAGTTAATCACCAGATCATTCAGCAAAGCTGTTCCTCGAGGAACAGACCGGGCGCGAGGCGGCAACATTCGAGGCCAGATTCTGGATGGCCGACTCATCCAACTTCTCGATCGTAACAAAGACGGCAAACTGCAGAAGACTGAAATACCACAGCGACTGCAGGAACGATTCCTGAGCATCGGCGACACGAATAACGACAACGTCATTGACGAACAGGAAATCAAACGAGCTCTGTCCGCACTTGGAGGGACTCGATGAACACTCCATCGATAGCGCCGCTCCTCGCCCTCGTTGTGGCTTCCCTCGCTGCACCACTCACCCTCGCAGAGGAACAGTCCGCGTCAGAAGATTCTCGGCGGAAGTCACGGGCCACATTGAGACTTACGGACGTATCCGGCAAAACACATGCACCGTTTGAGTCAAAACAATCGCTCGGCGTGGCACTGATCTTCGTGTCGAACACCTGTCCGATTGCGAATACGTTTCAGCCAACCCTTCAGGAACTTGGAGCGAAATGGCAGGAGCGTGGCATTCCCTTTTATCTGGTCTACAGTTCAGATCGTCTGTCGGCCGGTGACATCAGGACTCATGTGAAGGACTTCAAGATTCAGGTCCCGGCCATACCTGACCGTTCGCAGAAACTCGCCCGACTGACGGAAGCGAAAGTGACTCCGGAGGCAATTGTGATCGACCGCGAGGGACGAATTCGATACCGCGGCCTGATTAACAATCTCTATGCGGGCTACGGAAAGAAACGCGTTCGAGCAACGCAACACTTTCTCAACGATGCCTGTGAGTCAGTCGCCAACGGAACAGTCGTGAAGGTCCCCTCAACGAAACCCCTCGGGTGTTTCATCCAGTATGCGGGCAAATGACCGACTCTCTGTAAAACTCCGTGTCCTCCGCGGTCACCACAGAGTTGAAGAGGGTAGAGCGGGCACCGGTCACCCACAGCCGACACGCCTGTAACCAGTGGGGCGCTGGGCGGTGCCCACCCTGCTGAAAGTGGGGTTCTCGACGTACTGCCAACCACGCGCAGGGGCACTCAAAACTCCAAAACTCCGACCTGCCGGAAGTCATCAAAGACAGAGGAGACGGAGTCGTCTCAGTCAGCAGCGCCCGACTGGCAGGCGTCGCCGACATGGTGTTAATACCGGTCGGCCATCGCGACATCAAAGACACAGCGAGCGAAGAGCAGAGAAGCCTCATCGTTGCCGAGATCACAAAGCGTCTCAAATAGAGAAGAGCCGGCATAAGGCCCTGACCGCTCCAACGAGCGACAACAAACAAAGCCCCAGAATTCAGGCTCCCTGCGCACAAAGCACCAGGAACAGAGAAGAATTCACACACGACTGCTGCCGTGTCCCGCGGTGAGAGCTATACTCCCGCACGCCTGTTCCCCGCGACGCAGACACATCTCCGCGTCCACGTTATTCCTCACCGGTATTGTGCAATGAAAAGTATTCTGTGCGTTTCCATCCTGTCCTTTGGTGTTTCGAGTCTCGCTCTGGCTGGTGACTGGAACCAGTACCGCGGCAATTCGGGGATTGGGATCACCAGCGAAACACTTGGTAATTCAGACTGGGCTGCCAAAGCCCCAGGAATCGCATGGACGGCTCCCACACCTCTCGGATTCAGCTCGCTGTGCGTGGTCGACGGTCGGGCCTATACGATTGTCGCTCGTGGAGAAGAAGGAAAAGAACTCGAACAGTGCATCGCGCTCGACGCAGAGACTGGCAGGGAGATCTGGCATGTGACCCTGGGCGACAAAGACTACGGACACGACGGTGGAAATGCGGGAGCCCTTGGAAACAAGGGAGGCGACGGTCCAAGGTCCACACCTGCATCTGACGGCACACATGTTTTTGTGTACGACTCACACATGGTCCTGACCTGCCTTGCTGCCGACAGTGGAAAAGTGATCTGGCAGCACGACATCATTAAGGAACATTCCGGTCGGCAGATCAAATGGCGTAATGCCACATCACCGCTGCTCGTCGGTGACATGATTTACGTGGGTGGTGGTGGCGCTGGTGAGACGTTCCTGGCATTTGACAAGCACTCCGGCGAAGTGAAATGGAAGAATGGTGATGAAACAATCACCCATGCCACCCCCGCATACACAACCATCAGAGGACAGGACCAGGTCATCTTCTTTGCCGTCTCTGGACTCGTTTCATTAGCTGCAGACACGGGCAAAGAGCTCTGGCGGGATGCGTTCCCATTTAACGTATCCACAGCCGCCTCACCCGTTGTCGCTGACAACCGCGTTTTTTGCTCCGCAGGGTACAGTGTTGGGTCACAGTTGATTCAAATCGGAGACGATCAGAAACCGGAGGAGGTGTGGTTCCGAAAGAATAAGCTGATGAATCACTGGAGCACACCCATCGTTCATGACGGCCACCTGTATGGAATCTTCGAGTTCAAGAAGTATGGCAAGGCTCCACTACAGTGTGTTGACCTGAAGACCGGTGAAATCAAGTGGTCCGAGAGAGGCTTCGGGCCCGGCAACTGCATCCTTGTCGGTGACAAGCTGGTCGTACTGTCGGACGCCGGCGAAGTCGTCCTTGTCTCCGCTGACCCAGGCGAATATCAGGAGTTGGGACGTGTCAAAGCAGTCACTGGAAAGTGCTGGTCGACTCCGGCCTACAGCAACGGGCGGATCTACGTTCGAAGCACGACAGAAGCGGCGTGCCTTGAAGTGGACGAATGAAACTCAGAAACCCTTCGCAGTTTGCCGGACCGAGCGCAGCGAGCTCCGGCACCAGATCGTCTAACCGGAAGCACACACGTGTGCGGACGAAACCACTCTGCGACGCCGCTAGGTATTGACGTTACTGAGATGCGTTCACCTGTTGGACTGATGCATCCGGGGGTTCCATCGTCCCCATGCCACGCAAGCTAACACGTGTCGACCAGGACTTCGCAATCCAAAACCCAGACCTGCCCGCCGGCGGAAACGCTGCGGCAGCTGGTTTCCGGGAGTCTGAACGAGGATCACACTGACCAGTTCTTCCTGCACCGCGACGAATGCAAGCCCTGCCAGGAGCACATCGATGCCCCTGCCGGAGACGCTCCAGTAGTGAATCACGCTCAAAAGATTTCTGAAGCTCCGTCAGAACCTTTCCTTGCGTCCAGCGAGTAACATTGGCTGTAAACGGTGCTGGCCTGTGAGAAACTGTTAGTCCCCTCTGCAATGAATTCCCTGCGTTTTGCTTAGGCGGGAGCAGACTTCCGGTATTTCAATCAGGAAATCCAGATTCCTGTCCTCGATTCGCTGCGAAATGACAATAAGCTCTGGCAGACCGAGACAGGTATCGATCATGGAAACTCTGGACGTCTTCGAAGTTTTGGTGCGAGAGAATTCAGGAATGCTGACAGCGTTTCTGAATGCTGCACTGCCACGTTCTGCAGTCGACGACGTCTGGCAGGAGACGATGTTGACGGCGTGGCGACGATGGGATGACTACGACCAGAAGCGTCCCTTCGGTGCATGGCTTCGAGGCATCGCCACCCGAAATGTACTCGCATGGCAGCGCAAGAACGTAAAGGCGCATGTCGCATGCGACCAGGCGACACTCGAATACTTTGCAGAGACATTTGCCCGCATGCACGCTTTGCCAGGAGACACCTTTGATGAGAAGCTCAGCGCACTCCGGCATTGCATCGAGGCACTGCCGGAAGAATATGAGCAGACGATTCGAATGCGGTATGAAGAGGAACTGAAACCGGCCGACGTCGCTCAACGGCTCGACCGAAAAACGGAAACCATCAAGAAGCAGCTCCTGCGAGCCAAAGCACAGCTTCTCGACTGTATCACCCGCAGGATGGCCGCAGCGGCACCTCAGTCATGACCAAATCCAATCACTCCTTCGAAGACCTGCAGGACCGGGAAGATCGGCTGATCGAGTCGCTGCTACAACGAACTCTGTCATCCGATGACGAGGACGCAGCCCGCGTTTCGCGACTGATGGATCAGATTCGAAATGACAACACCACAGCGCTCGCCTCTGACAGTCGACCCGGGCGACAACGACTTCTGCGGTGGCTGTCCCTTCCAGTGGCAGCCACTCTTCTGGTAATCGTCCTGTTCGTTTCATCCAGTAGTAACACGAGCGAAGCAGCGATGGCCGCTCTGGACCGCAGCATTGAGGCGGAACAGACACCTGCGGTCCGTGAATATGCAGTGACAATTACGCTTCCAGGGTCAGGTGGTACTGTTCGCAGGCGCAATCATACTCTGTTCGTACGTCAGGACGAATTTGTCGTCGCAGCGGCACCGAAGACGGGCCCGGGTCGAATCTGGGCTGGAGGGAACAGCGAAACGCGATGGGTGGTCCCACGAAATGGCCCGGTGTACGTGGGACAGAAGGAATCCATCCAGAAAAAGCAGCCTGACCGACGCGTTCTGGAAACGCCCTTCCTGTCGGTCGAGCAAATCCTGGAACGGACTCGAACGTTCTATCACCTGTCGATTCAAACAACGACGTCACGAGATGGCCGCCGTGAGTCAATCTCCCGCATCACCGGCCATCGCAAACGCACACCACGAATCGTGATTCCGGAGTTTGTGGAAATCGATGCGGACCCGGATTCCGGAGTTGTGCAGTTCATTCGACTCAAATGGAATGCCGAAGACGATTCTCGCTGGAGTGAAGCCACCGCCACGCTCATCGGCACGCCCGACGTTCCTGACAACTTCTTTCAGCACGCGGGGCACCACGACGAGCGTCGAAGAGTGATCGAGACGAATTAGCATCAGGAACATGCCTGTCGACAGCTCGACCAGCGAACGGCGGTTGCGTTCAACCGTTCCCGTGGAGGGCTGGGTCATGATGGCTGCCATTATTGGGGATACGACAAAGCAACGCGATGGGCATCGAACCACGGTGAGTAGACAACCGGCTGTCTTGCGTACATTCAACGATGTGCCCCGGCATGGCGACATCCATGATCACGCGAGACGAAAGACCTCATGCGCCGTCGTCACTTTTTTGCGTCTTTCTTTGCCTGCTTCTGCTCCGCCTTAATGACGCCGGCGCGAATTTCCTCACTGACCCCAGTCAGCCGCGTCTCGGCAAGCCGGGCCAGTGTGGCCTGAAAGTGCTTTTTGATGGAACGCTCTTCCGGTGTCAGATTCGTGTTCGTCAGTTTCTCGCCATCAAACTGGCCTTTGTAGCGAGTGAGCCGTGCGTTGCTGCCATCCTTCTTCGCCAGAAGAGAATACTGTTTGTTGCGGACAATGACCTGCCCGCGATACCAAATGTAAACAAACTCTTTCTCTCGAGTCCCCTCGTCCTTCAACACGGGCAGCAGGCTGACTCCGTCTTCGGGATGACCTTCAGGCAGTTTTGCTCCGGTTGCTTCGCAAACTGTTGGAAGCATGTCGACAAACTCCACCAGATCATCTTCAATGCGACCTGGATTCCTGAGCCCGTTCGGCCAGCTGACGATCAGAGGAACACGCGTGCCTTCGTCCGTCATTGTTCCCTTCCCGCCAACAACCTTGCGACCGTTCCACGGAGTCACAATTGGTTTGTCAGTGCCGTTGTCTCCAGTGAAGATTAACAGTGTGTTGTCACGGACGCCCGACTCTTCAAGCTGCGCCACGATCTGTCCGACAGCCTTATCTGCCCAGGCAACCATGTCACGAAAGTGCCGCTGAGGGTCATTCAGGTCTCCCTTGTATGTGGTTGACCCAAGGCGTTTGGGGTCCCAATCCGAGGAATCCGGAGTCGGATCGAACGGGCAGTGGGTGAGAATCATCGGGTAGTACACACAGAACGGACCTTCCTTATTCTCCTCAATGAATTTGCAAACGAAGTCTGTGCAGATCTGCGGAGCGTATTCACCATTTGTGAAGTCCTTTTCAACCCCGTTGAACTCCAGATGCGGATTCACAAATCGTCGATCATAGGTCTTCCCGTTCGCTTTCGAACGTCCGCTGCGAGTGTGCTGCCACAGACAGGACTCTTCAAACCCAAAATGCTGAGGAGAGTCCTTCTGTTTGCCAAGTTGCCACTTGCCCGCAATACAGGTCGAGTACCCGGCTTCCTTCAATTGATGGGCAAAAGTCGTCTGCCCGCGATCCAGCAGCCCAAACCTCACATAGTTGCGAACGTTGTACTGGCCCGTCATCAGTTTCGCGCGAGACGGCGTGCACAGGGGCTGCGCAAAACAGTTTGTGAACCGAACACCCCCCGCGGCAAGCTTATCCAGATTTGGAGATTTACAGGACTCGCTGCCATTAACCGACAAGGCCTCGTAGCCCATATCATCCGCCATAATGAGCACGATATTGGGACGCTCAGCATGAGCATTCGCGGTTATCAGGAGTAGAAGAGCAACTGTATATCGAAGCATAGTGATTCTCAGGAGATTGACCGGGGTTGAACTGACATACGATAGCCCGAACATTCACGGGATGCAGTCGGTGAATCGCCTATCGACAGGTTTCGCCTGGAATAAAAGTCTGCATCGGGAGCATGTGGCCTCAAGTTGCTTCAGGCTGCGAACTTCATGTATCCTTCCGCTCCGGATTTACCTGTTTACAAATCGTCAGCTGCCTCTCTCGCTCAACTATGTCCGACCTGATTACTCGAGTTGCAACCCGGCTCAGAAATACCCTTGAGCAGTCCCAGGCCGCAGACGTCTCGATTCCCTGGTTGTCTCGCTTTCCCAAAAACTGTTGTAACTTCACCTCAAATCTCCTGCTGCTCGAACTTGCCGGCGGCGAGATTTCTCCCATGCGGCGAATGATGGGCACCGTCTGCAACGAAAAGGGAGACGAACTGGGAAACCATGTCTGGGTACAGGCCGATGAATATGTCGTCGACATTGCCGGCGACGACTTTGGGCTCCCTGCTGTTGTCGTTTCCAGTTCCTCCGAATGGCATTCATCACTGCAGGATGTGAAGCCGTTCATTGAACGCATTGACCTGCCTGACGGCATCCCTCAACCGCAACTCGAGCGACTCGCAGATCTCTACGCAGACGTCCTTGAATTACTGAAACCGTTTCGACAGGAATAGCGTCGACCAGAAGAGCGGTCGGGCAGACCGAGCAAAGCGTTGGTCCGGCCCCACTGGTCGCAGGCAAACGTCGTCGGTTAGCTATTGTTGAGAAACCGCTGTCTTTAGCCACACGCGTACGACGCCATTTCGCCGCAGATTCGACAAAC
>CAJWGB010000173.1 GCA_913031625.1 uncultured Planctomycetaceae bacterium
AACCATAGGATCCACCGGTAATCGTACCTGTATTAGGATCAATCACCGATTTTGGTGACACTCTGGTCGCTGATGCTCGCGGGAAAATGCTGTTTCGAGTCACGGCTGATGGCACGACTTCGGTGCTCGGAAAAGACCTCACTGGAATCTCACGAATTGTGGATTCGCGCCAACTGGGCCCACATGCTCTGGTGGGTGACCAGAAGTCATCTCGCGTTCTGCGATTTACAGATACTGGTATGCGACAGACTGTGATTCATTTTGCGTTTCGTGCGACTGGATTGGCAGTCGATCCGGAAAACAACCTGATTACATCGGGTGGAAAATCAGGAGTTGTCTACCACGTCGACGATGAGAAAACCCTAAGTCAGCTGGTGCAGCTCAGTGAGCCTGTTGTGGACCTGGCCACGGACAGACTCGGAAACGTGATCGTGCTGTTGAAGTCGGGCAAAGTTGTCTCCGTTACTTCTCAGGACAATTCCACTCCCATCGGTTTTCTGCCACCGGGTACGACTCGCATCAAGATTCATCCGGACAACTATCCTGTCGGCTTGACTCCTGCCGAACAGCGACCCACGCTCAATCGTCTGAACAAAACCTCGACACCACGTCAGTTCGCCGGTACAGCGATGGGAACAAGCGCCTTCGCTTTTGATGGTCTTGGTAACTTTGTGCTGACGAATCCAGACCTGCGTGCGGTCACTCGAGTAAAGAGTCGCTTTGTTGTGAATTGCTCCCACCCGGACTGTGACCAGAAGGTTCACATGATTCTGACGCCGAATGCAGTTCCAAAGCACCGCCAACGCAGTTTCTAAGGCGGTTCGCGAAGCTCCGTTAATTCCAACTGCGCACAATGCCTGCTCTCGTTGCTGGCCATATTCATATCAGCTCGTGGCACGAGCCAACATATTACCACGAGAGATGGAGTCCACTGCCAGACCAAACACGTCTGGTTCTATCAGGCATCAGAAACTCAGACGCTGCCAGCTCACACTTTGCTCGCCCAGGCCGAAAGTTAACAACAGCGTGAGCAGGTGAGGAAGCCATCTACTCGACCTTTTTCAGTTCCTGAATCACTTCCAGTACATCGGTTTCAGGAACGCGATGTGCGGCTCCAACTCGGATCGTGTCGCCAATTCGCAGGTCATCAAATGTCTCACGATACTGTCCGTTATAGAACCCCTGCATGTCCATCAGGCGACCAACGATCGATTCCGGCTTCCTCGCCTGATTGCCGTCCAGTGTCTGTTCGACCTTTGAGACCCTCAGCGTCATGTCGTAACCCTGGTCAGACTTGCTCTCAATTTTTCCGGTAAGCACTCCCTGAAATCCGCGAAACTCTTCCGGGGGCACAGGATAGGTTGCAGGATCGAATGGTTCGGCTCGCTCAAGAACAGTGGCTTTCGGCGACAGGGAAATGGTTGTCCCGGTCAGTGTGCCGCTGCGGAGCTTCAGTGTCTGTCCGCGTTTCATCAGCAGCAGCTTATCCAGCCAGGGACCTGAGACTCCGACGACCTTGACTCGCTTGCCGATAATGGTGTCTTTGAGCTTCCGATCACCGTAGATGGAAGTCACGTAGTCGACTTCCATGCTGAACTCACCAAGTTCAATGTCCTTCGACCTCAGACGCCCAATAATGATCGCATAAAAGGAATCGTTGTTTCCTTTTCCTCTCCCTTTCCCTTTGCCGGCGCCCTTTCCCTTCCCTTTGCCTTCGGGCTTGATGCCGGCGGCTGCCGCTGCTTTCTGGTAGGTGGTGACAGCTTCCTTCACCGACATCTCACCATTGTCGACAGCAGCCTTCAGACGCTGCCCGAGGGCTTCAAGGTCGGCCTTCGTCTTGATCTCTTGTGTGCCCGCTTTGTCATCTGCGGCCTTCTTTTCAGCCTGTTTCTTTGCCGCCGTTTCATCTGCCGAGAAAGCCAACTCTGGTGACATAAAAACGAGAGCCAGAAAAGAAAGAACAGGCAGAATTGGAAGATGCTTCATCTGAGGATTCCGAGATCGAGGAAAAGTTGCGATCCGGAAAGTCTACCAATCCAGTCGCCGAGTGGCCGACGGCATTTGTACCGTTTTGTAGAATCGCTTGTAGTAGATCGTGGCCCGGACTGCTGCCTCAACATTGTGCGCGTCAATGCCCCTCTGTTTACCTACATATCCTCTGCAGTAATGTTTTCCATCACCACAGAGGACACAGAGTTTCACAGAGGTGAACTGCTGGAGCACACCTGAACATCTAAGATATCTGTAGCGTCTTTGAGAACGACAACGAGTTGATGGGCTGGCAACCCGACGCGGCAGCAGGGGAAAACGTTCCATTTGCGAACAGACGCCTCGCTCACCAGGAAATTGCATCAATCGCTGGAACTGACAGCCACGATTAACTTTGCTGCATTCATTGCTGCCAATCGATGTACGTCGACAGATGCAGTTTCCTTGTATGCGAGAAGCAGCGTTGCACTTACAGGCAGACGCCAGACTTAAATCAAATGCGCTCTAGCCCGCCACGAGACCCATTGGCAGAGATTCACCAAAGACCGCATCCTGAGTCTCGGCATCGGTCTCGCCTCCCTTCGTGATCAGCTTCACGAGATTACGGGTGCCGCCCATTTCTTTCAGGAAGCGAGCTGCTTCTTCGCGGCTCTCTGCAGGCACGTCGGTGAGTCGATCGTGGGTCCGACGTGCCAGTTGCATGATACACACCGGAAGTGGCTGACAGTCATCAAGCTGCATGGCCATCAACTGCTGCAACCAGGATGCCGCAGCAGACGCACTCACCGTCGACTGAGCATTTCCGTTGAAGGGTACGCGTGCTCCAATCCGACCGACCGTCCAGATTAATGCTTCCCGCACGGCCTGCATTTTGGGACGCGGCAACAATTGCAGAATGATATCTCCCAGTTCCCGTCGCACGGCTGGAGGCAGCTGTTCAAATGCGCCCAGGACCCGCCAGACTTCAGCCGCGTCCTTCTCGTGAAGCGCAATTGCCCCGCCTTTTCCTTTTCCTTTTTGCAACTGCTGAGCTGTTTGACGAATCGAACGGAGTAGCGGAGATGCAGTGGCATTCTGCTGGCCGCCCGACAGTCCGCCCGCAATACGACGCCACATTATCCATGACTGGTTCCGCACATCCGGTGTGCCATGAATCAACTTGCCACGCAACAGTTCCCACGTCGTGGCAATTCGCCAGTCGTCCATGACATAACCGAACCCCGGACGAAGTGAGAACCCAAGGAGATTCAGCCATGCCGATTCATGAGCCGCACTGTGTCTTCGTCCAGCTTCCAGATCAATCAGCATCTGCCAGATCGCACGCAGCAGAGATGGTGGCCAGTCCGAACGGCTCATGCTGATTGCCCGTCCGATCTGTCTCGCGACGCCGCCGGGCTTTTGTGACGGCTTCGGTCCAAAGACTGATGTGAGAACTTCTCGCACTGATTCCAGAGTGTCTTCGTCCACGATGCCGGCTGCTTCTGCCGCCCCGGCCTGATGGGCACTGATGTCTGTTCTCACAGCGCTGCGGACGTCGAACTGCAACTTCCACCGCTCGTCTGATTCCACACTGGCGCACCAAAGGTCGAGCGTTCCAATTTCGGTGAGTCTGGCTCGAACCTGAACTCGAACCTGTTGGCCCGTTGCATCACTTTCTTTGGGGCGAATGACGGTTCGGATAGAGGGCAGCGCCGTCAGTTGCTCTGCTTCTGAAGTAATTCGTGTTCCCACCGCGTCTGTGAGACGGGTTCCCGAATAGAAAACGGGAAACTCGACCGGCGTGCCCGTTTGCAGCGCGAAGGACTCATCGGGTGGGTCAAGCTGTGTGCCTGGTTCCGTGCCGGCAGGTACCAGACAGATCGCGGATGTTCCTGTTTCTGTTTGTGCTCCCAGGTAATAGGTTCGAGGCAGTCCGGCTGAGATTCGGACTCCGATTCCTCGCGACACCATGCCGAAACAGGCAGCTCCCTGCGCAACCGCAAGGTCGAGCCGATCGCACCGCAGGACCTGTGGATCCCATGACACGGACTCAGTACTGAACCAGGAGCTGATGACCTTCGTCAACTGCTCTTTGAGCACGGGAGATTCAAACAGACCACCATTAAACAGAATGATGTCCGGCCGCGCTGCCTGAGCATCGTCCTTAAGCATTTCGTTCTCTGCTGCCGCCTCTGCATGAGCACTCAGGAAGGATGACAGGTAACGTGTGATGACCGAGTCTGCCGCATAGGGCAGTCCGAATTCCTGAAAGCCACTCTGGTTCTCCTGAGGCTGCTGCGCAAAACTCTCGGCCGGCAGAAAACCATCGACCAGCACCTGCACGATCTCTTCACGAGTCACTGTTGTCTGAAGCGACCCGCCAATCAGCTTCGATCCACTGCCTGGCAGGCTGACTGTGAATTCATCGGGTGCCTCGTCTGCCAGCAGCACTTCCTTCACGCGACGCGCAGTACGAACGAGGACACTCCACTGACGAGGCGACAACTTCGCGACACCGGATTCGCGAAACCGATTTTCGATATAAGTGGCAAGTGTCAGGTCGAGATTGTCGCCCCCCAGAATCAGGTGATCCCCGACAGCAACGCGGTGGAAGACGACCTTCCCATCTTCGCCGGAACGAACTCGTATCAGTGTGAAATCCGTAGTGCCGCCACCAACATCGCAGACCAGAATCTTTTGCCCCGGCTGAACCAGTTCTTCCCAGTCTTCACGGTGACGATCAATCCACGCGTAGAACGCAGCCTGAGGCTCTTCGATGAGCAGGACACGATTCAATCCGGCCTTCTGAGCCGCCTGGATCGTCAGGTTTCGGGCCACTTCATCAAACGAAGCGGGAATCGTAAGGACGACTGTCTGTTCAGTCAGTGGCGATTGGGGAAACTGATGTTCCCATGCATGTCGAATATGAGTCAGAACGCGACTGCTCACCTCCACCGGCGACAGGCGGTCCACGTCGTCGCCCCCCTGCCACGGCAGGATTCCAGCGGTCCGATCGACACCCGGATGGCACAACCATGACTTTGCGGAGGCGATCAGTCGGCCGGGGACCTGAATACCGTGGTCTCGAGCGAACACACCAACAAAGTGCCCGACAGATTCCTGCCCCCATGGGAGCTGCAGATCTGTTTCACGAAATTCGTCTGCAGCCGGCTGATAATGAAACGACGGAAGAGTCTCGCGGTCTTCCGTCTGAGCCGTGTCGACCAGTTGAGGGATCGGCAGCGTATGAACACGATGCGAGTCATCGCGAGTGTCGACGTAGCACGCGGCTGAGTTTGTTGTTCCCAGGTCGATTCCAACGACGTACCGTGGTCCTTCCTCAAGACTGTCCGGTGGTGTCATAGCGGGCTTCTATTCCTTGTCGAAGCGTCAGCTTGCGGCAACATCGGTGAATGAATCAGTCAGCAATCGCCTGGTATCGGAGCCAGTGGTCGGCCAGCACAATGGCGACCATCGCTTCTCCCATGGGCACAAATCGCGGCAACAGGCACGGATCATGCCGTCCTTTTGTGCTGATCTCGGTCAACTCTCCCGACGTGGTCACTGTTGGCTGCGGTTTTGCGAGACTGCTGGTCGGTTTGATGGCTGCCCGCAATACGATTGGCAGACCGGAGGTGATTCCTCCCAGCATCCCGCCGTGACGATTTGTCTGAGTCGTAATATTGCCGTCGTCTGACTTGAAGATGTCGTTGTTCTCACTGCCCCGTAACTCGGCACAGCCGAATCCAATGCCATATTCCACGCCTAACACAGCAGGCAGGCTGAAGAGGGCTTTTGCAAAGTCTGCTTTAATCTTGTCGAAGACGGGAGCCCCGAGTCCGGCCGGAACTCCGGTGACGACGATCTCCGAAACACCACCGATCGAATCCGTGTCTTTGCGAACCTCGTCGATCAGGTCGATCATTTTTTGTCCGGCATCGTAGTCCGGACAGCGAACAATGTTTGGACTGCCGTCAGGAAGCTGCTCGACCTGCTCCTGAGTCACCGCTTCCGGAGCAGGAACGCTGGCCTTGACCGGTCCAACCTGACACACGTAACCGGTCACGATTCCGCCGAAGGCCTGAGCAATCAGCTTTTTGGCAATGACGCCGGCAGCCACCCGTGCCGTGGTTTCTCGTGCGCTGCTGCGACCTCCGCCACGATAGTCGCGAAATCCGTAACGGGCGTCATACGTGTAGTCCGCATGGCCCGGACGATACTTGTCTTTGATGTCACTGTAGTCGCGACTTCGCTGATCCGTATTCCGAACCAGGATTGCGATGCTGGTTCCCGTGGTCACGCCTTCAAAGACGCCGGAAAGAATCTCTGGCAGATCGGCTTCTTTCCGCTGAGTCGTCAGGCGACTCTGACCAGGCCGTCGCCGTTCGAGGTCTCCCATCAGGTCTTCTGCAGTGAGCGGCAACCCGGGCGGAACACCGTCCACGATGACCACATTACCCGGACCGTGGCTTTCACCTGCAGTGGTAATGCGAAAGAACTGACCAAAGGAGTTTCCGGACATGAGGCGATCTGGGAATACAGCGAAAAATAAAGATGAGAAACGAAGAATCGGGGGGGCACGCGTTGAGCATCCCGCCTGTTTGCTCACAATGAGTCTCCCTGACAACTTTATCGGCTGCCTCCCCCAAAACCATGCTTCAGCGGTTTATTTTGCTGTGGTTAGTTCTGTCTTCCGCCATCGCTTATGCCTGGCCGGATATTACAGACCTGCGTGACCCGTTTTTTGCCGCCAGGGACTGGCTGGGTGTGCTGGTGGTGATCACCATGTTCTGTGTGGGCACGGCACTGCCCATCGAAGAAGTCAATCAGCTTCGGAAACGCTGGGCCAGCGTACTGGCCGGCACGACACTTCAGTATGTGACGATGCCTTTGTTGGCGTGGATCGTTGTCAGGATCCTAGATCCGGACCCGCAAACGGCGGCCGGCATCCTGATCGTGGGCTGTGTGCCCGGAGCGATGGCGTCCAACGTGCTGACGCTGACAGCCCGGGGGAATGTCAGCTATTCGATCAGCCTGACGACCGCTGCGACCCTGCTCTCACCGCTGGCGGTGCCACTGACTCTGTGGCTCACGATTGGCTCAAAAGATTTTAATGGTCTCGAGGCAATCCGAACAATGCTTCTGTTTGTGGTGGCGCCCGTCTTCGTAGGGCACCTGTGCTCCCGCTGGTCGCCTCAGGCACGCAGGATTGCAAAGGTCGCCGCGGCTCCTGCCGCCAATCTGGCGATCCTTGCCATCATTGCCATCGTTGTGGCTAAGACACGTTCAAGCATATCTCAGACGACAGCTGGTCTCCTTGCAGGACTGGTGGTCATCAATGTGTGCGGCTACCTTGCTGGATACTTCAGTTCCGCAGCGATTCGCACACCCGAGAAGATGAGGCGTGCGTTGACGCTGGAAGTTGGGATGCAAAATGCCGGAACGGGAGTAGTGCTCGCTCAGAAGCTCTTTGGAGACGAGTCGGCTGCTCTGGTGCCGTGTGCTCTCTACACATTTGGCTGCATGCTGACGGGAACGATGCTGGCAACATGGTGGCACTTCCGGCCAGTCAACGAAACGGAAGATCTGGAGAGCTCGCCAGAGGCTCCCCAGTAGCGTGGGCACTGCCCACCAGAAACAAGAACGTGCATCATCAACGGGGGCCGGTGGGCGACGCCCACCCTACAGTCACACTCCGTGAACGTCTGTGCCCTCTGCGGTAATCCTGCCGGCCAGTTCACCACACAGGATCACGGAGTTGATTCTGCTGGGCACGTTTTGAGAAACTCACGGTGGGTTGCAACCAGCCAGCTGCGTGCGCCATCAGGCAAAGGCAGTGCAACAAAGTACTGCATGCTGCTCATCCGATCCCATGCTGATCAGCCACCGCAGGTCGGGCATGCCGCAGGTGTTGGGCAGCAGACTGGCTCGCGAATCAGATAGGTACGTGTGTATGGCAACCTGCGAGTCACCTGTTTGGCCACCATTCGAGTGCAGGTTGTTTCCACTTCTCGAGGAACCAGTCGCGATACTTTTCGCGTAACCGTGTATGGAACCTTTCGGGTCACACAGTAGGGGATCTTTCGTGTCCGCTGCTCCTGAACCATACGACAGGTGGTGTGAGGAATCTCCCGTGTCTTTTCTTCGGTCACGAACCGGCAGGTTCGGTATGGGATCCGCTGCGTCTCCTCCTCACAGACCATCTTGCAGACCTTGTAAGGAATTCGGCGAGTCATCTCTTTGGGAACCATTTTCGTCACTTTGTACGGGATCTTTGTGACGACCGTTTCCGGAACCATGCAGGTATAGGTAACGGGGCACTTCTTTCGCACAACCTGAGGCACCATGACCTGGTACGGGACGTCCTGCTGAACAACTTTGGGACACCAGACGCGGCGGCAGATCGTTCTGGGGGGAGCCTGAGTCATGCAGACACGTGGTCCCCACGGACCGGAGACCATGCGGGGGATCATGGGACCGGGAATACAGTGTTTCTGAGTCACCCACTGGCCGACTACTCGGCGAACACAGCGAGTCCGGGTTTCGCACTTCATTACAGTGTAGCAGCGTTCCTGCTCGATAGTCCGTGTGACCGGCTTCATGACCACTCGGCGACATTCTCGTTCTCGCGTTTCGCACACGGGTTCCATGACCGTGTATTTGCATTCGCGAACATGATCTTCCCAGACGGGACGCTGCACTGTGTACTTACACTCCCGAAACCCGGTGTCCCAGACCGGACGTCGGACAGTGTAGGTTTCCTGACGGGTGGCAGTTTCAACGACAGGCCGGCTGACGGTGTAGGTTTCTTCTCGGCAGGCGGTTTCTGTAACGAGTCGGTAGCAGGTTTCTTCGACGTTTTCGCAGACGTTTTCATAGACGGTACGTTTGGCCGTATATGTTTCCGGCTCGTAGACCGTGTTGCATACCGTTCGATAACACGTCTCAGTCGCCACACGGCAAGTCGTATAGCAACAGGACGGTGCACACGCCTGAGTCGGACAACAGTTATAAGAGGGAATGCCGCACAGTCCTGCGACAGCGGATTCGGAAGTCAGAGCAAACAGTGCCAGAAGCAGAGTGCTGCGAACAGACATGAGAATCTCCAGTGAATGGCAGATCCGTCTGCTCAAAAAACGTTTCCCTCCGGAAACGCAGTGGCTCGGCAGGAATCCCGCCGCAATGTCAGTTGCGTATTTTTACCTCGAGACTCAGATCCAGAGCCCGAGAGTTGATTCGCGGTCGTAATTCCTGGGTAATTCCTGCCACGAATTCCGGTCGCATAAGAAATGTAAACCAGGAAAAATGGCGTAGTCCAGGTAAATCGGGCGGCAACCCAGGGATTCTATGTTCCAAAAGTCAACACTGAGGCACCACCCGACACGTCTCCCAGCGTCATGATTCGAAGCGGCGCAAACCATGTAAAGATGACAATTCGACTTACAAACGTCGGCTGCGTCAAAACCGCAGTGGTGAGACCTGGAAAACAGTCCGTGTCGGAATCGCAACAGCCAGCTGTCGAGTAGTGTCTTTTTGACGGGCCAGCTGGCAAATGCTGCCGTCTGGTCGGTCAACGTACGGTCAATTGAGTCTTCGCGAAGATGTTCTCACGGATTGGTGACGTTTGGCATTCGGATTGCCACAGCGGTAGAGTGCAGGCGTGCTTTTCTGTGCGACCAGACTAATTAATCCAATAAACATGTTACATGCTGATAATTCTCTGCTGGAACTCCCGTTCGACGAGTGGTGGTTCTGTGTGGTTGTACTGATTGTACTGGTCTTTGTTATCTGGGCGGTTGCTCGGTTCACAACCTCCGTGTCCAAAGATATTGATCCTGCGGAGACCGACCGGCAGATGTTGACAGCTGTTCGCGATTTGAAGACCGAGGGTGAGTTGTCTGAAGAAGAATACCGATCGATCAAGAGTCGACTTGTGGACCGCCTGACGGAGACGGCGGATCCGGAAGACTCTGACACAGACGATGAATCGGCAGAAGCTGACACTTCCGCTGATTCGGACTCACTCACGACACGTACGATCAAAGAGAAGTCAGCGGACTCACCGGCAGTTGAAGAGGAAAGGATCTCTTCACCTGAAGATGAAATTGACGAAAACGGAAAAAACGACCAAACGCATGCCTAATGGGTGATCTCCCATTCATCAATTGGTCAAACATTCACCGAATCGTCGAACGTTGTTTCTCGGAGATACAAAAGACAGCCGACCTTGTCGGTGAAACACTGGAAAGAACACGGTTGGCAGGGAAGCCCACCAATTGGAGTCCTCCCCCTAACTGTTTGTGCAGAATCTGCTGATCAGGTTCCAACTCCCGAGCCAGGAGTCAGCAACCTGCACAATTGTTGACCAAAGGAAATGTGATGCCGTCAGGTAAGGAATTCGGAACAGGCAAAAAGTCCTCGCAGGGCAAGCGAAACGCCAACTGCTCATTTTGCCGTAAGAACTACCGGGAAGTCGGACCTCTGGTGGAGGGGCCCGAAGACGTCTACATCTGCGGTGAGTGCATCGAGCTCTGCCAGTCCATTCTGGACCAGGAGCGTCGTCGCCGAGGATCAACCAGCAAGCTGTTCACGCGAGTGCCTTCGCCTCGTGAACTTGTCGCAGAACTTGACGAATACGTCATCGGCCAGGAGCAGGCCAAGAAACTGCTTAGTGTTGCTGTGCACAGTCACTACAAGAGACTGATGCACCAGCACGAAGGAGCTGACGACGAAGTAGAGATTGAGAAGTCGAACATTCTGCTGATGGGCCCAACAGGGTGCGGGAAGACGCTCCTCGCCAAGACCCTTGCCCGAGTTCTGCAGGTTCCGTTTGCCATCGGCGATGCAACCACACTGACCGAAGCTGGTTATGTTGGTGAAGACGTTGAAAACCTGCTGCTCAAGCTTCTTCATTCGGCAGACTTCGATATTGAAGCCGCTCAGCGTGGCATTATCTTCATCGATGAGATCGACAAGATTGGCAAGACAAGCCAGAACGTGTCGATCACTCGAGACGTATCCGGCGAAGGTGTTCAGCAGGCATTGCTGAAGATGCTGGAAGGAACGGTTGCCAACGTCCCACCACAGGGCGGCCGCAAACACCCTGAGCAACAGTACATTCAGATTGACACCACCAATATTCTCTTTATCTGCGGTGGAACATTCGTCGGTCTGGAAGACATCATCGCCCGTCGGCTGGGCCGCAAGGTCATCGGATTTGGCAACAACTCCGACACCGATGAAGAAGCAATTCGTCGCGAGCTGCTGAGCAAGGCCGATGTCGATGACATCATGGAATTCGGCCTGATTCCTGAATTGCTGGGACGACTCCCTGTCATGGGCACTCTGACTCCGCTGACCGAAGAAGCTCTTGTTCGCGTGCTCACCGAGCCCCGAAACGCTCTGGTTCGTCAGTATCGCAAGCTGTTTGAAATGGAAGACTGTGCTCTCGAGTTCTCCGAAGGGGCACTCTTCGAGATCGCACGGCAGGCTCGCGAACGAGACACCGGTGCCCGCGGTCTACGCAGCATCGTTGAGAAGGCCATGTTCGAGATCATGTACGAACTGCCGGAACAGGACAAAGGCCAGACCTTCCAGATCACGGAAGAAATGGTTCGCGGCGAAGTTTCCATGCTGGGTGGGGACTCAGCAGCAGCCTGATCTGTTGACCGGACAACCTGAACGAATCTCGGCACCGTGTGAACCTTTCACACGGTGCCGTTTCTGTTTGGTATCGACGAGGGCGGGATCCTGTAAAAATGAATTCCTGAGCGGGGCGAACCAACCAGGTGACGCTCCCGGGGGACTATCGTGGCTCGGCCGAGCGACAGGGTTTTCGGCTAATCCACACCTGAGAACAGGTACGGAACGGAGACATGGCACAAACCGGGACAGACCCAATTCAGCAACGCGAGTTTGCCTTTCGTGTGGTTCAACGGCTGCGCGATGCGGGCTATGAGTCGCTCTGGGCTGGAGGCTGCGTTCGGGACGCGTTGCTGGATCGACAGCCGGACGACTATGACGTGGCGACCAGTGCCACACCGGAACAGGTTATGCAGGTCTTTCGCCGGACCATTCCGGTCGGAGTCAGCTTCGGAGTTGTCATGGTGCCCGGCAGGAAACCCGGCGACGGTCAGATCGAAGTAGCGACGTTTCGCGCGGATGGCGACTACCTCGACGGTCGCCATCCTGCGGATGTTGTCTTCTGCTCTGCGGAAGAAGACGCGCAACGACGCGATTTCACGATCAATGGAATGTTCTTTGATCCGATCGAAGAACGCGTGATCGATTATGTGGGTGGACAGGACGACCTAAAGGCAGGCATTCTCCGCGCAATTGGCAATCCGGAAGACCGGTTTACGGAAGACAAGCTCAGGATGCTGCGTGCTGTGAGGTTCGCTGCAACCTATGAACTTGAGATGGACGCTGCCACTAAGTCTGCGATTCAGCGTCTGCATGCTGACCTGATTCAGGTGAGCGTTGAGCGAATTGCTCAGGAACTCCGTCGAATGCTGTCCCATTCCACACGACACATTGCGTTTGAGTATCTGCAGGACACCCAACTGCTGAAGGTAATTTGTGCCGGAGAACTTGCGAACGCAAACTCGCAGGCAGTTAACGCTCTGCGACATCTTCGCATGCCGCGATTCGAGTCAGCATTTGCCCTGCTGGGTGGGCACCTGATTGATCCTGATCAACCGCCCGGAAAACGCGGGGGGCCGCTACAGGACCTGTGCCGTGGCCTCAAACTCTCCAACACAGAGACAAGCGATATCAGCTGGCTTGCGCATTCTCTCTTTCAGATTGCGGCGCCATCGGAGCTTCCGCTCCACCAGCTCAAACCGATTCTCGCTGACCCCCGTTATAAACTGCTGATCGACATCAGCAAAGCCGTGGATGCCGGTGCCTCAAGTGCGCCTGATGCCGCTCGGTGGATCGAACATTATTTGAGCGATACGACTGAACAACAGCTGAACCCACAACCTTTGGTCTCCGGCGGTGACATTGAGAGCCTCGGCGTTCCCAAAGGCCCGGTGTTTGCAAAACTGCTGCAGGAAGTCAGAAGAGCGCAGCTGGACGAAGAAGTGGGTACACGGGAGGAGGGCCTCGCGTTGCTGCAGCGTCTTGCAGAAAGTCGTCAGGATTGAGGTCAGCTGTTGATGAGCTGACTCACAAGCATCACGATGCCGGTCGTAACAACATGCAGCCCCACCGCAGGGATGGCTGTGACCTCAATGATCAGCCCGGAGATGAGAATTAGGACACCGAGACTGATTACGATGCCCTTCATGTCAGCTGTCTCTCTAAACGACTGATCAACACCTGGCGTTACAGGGACGCGGCGACTCCAATCGGTTTGCGTGCCATGGGCCGCAGTTTCTCCACTCGACCAGAGATGATGATACCGAAAGTCGGAAACGGGCCCGTGAGGAGACGTGTCAGAATGTTCTGATTTGCATTGGACGCTGTCCGTCTTAAGATCGCGGCATGCGAATCATAACCCCCATTTTACTCGCCTGTCTGGCCGCTGTCGTTCACTCATCTGATGCTGATGCCGAACCGCATCGGCCAAATATCATCTTTATCTTTGTTGACGACCAGGGTTACTACGACCTTGGGTGTTACGGCGCAACAGAAGTGAAAACTCCGCGAATTGATGCTTTGGCCAAAGAGGGGACTCGGTTTACCGACTATTACGCAGCTGCTCCTATCTGCAGTCCCTCGAGAGCCGGCCTGCTCACCGGCTGCTATCCTCGCCGAGTGGGCAACCAGATCTGGGTGCATCGCCCTGACTCGCATTCCGGACTGAACCCTGATGAGCTGACGATTGCCGAACTCCTGAAGTCTACCGGGTATCGGACGGCCTGCATTGGCAAATGGCACCTGGGTTTTCACGAACCGTTTCTCCCCAGGAACCAGGGGTTCGATCACTACTTTGGACTGCTGCACAATCTGGATTCATTTGAAGTTGTGCACTACGAAGACAAGGGTGGTGTCCCGCTGCTGAAGAATGACCAGGTTGTGAAACGCCCTGCGGATCCCTCTGAGCTGACACGGCTGTATACCGATGAAGCCCTGGAGTTTATTGAGGCCAGCAAGGACGGCCCGTTCTTCCTCTACCTCCCGCACACGATGCTGCATCATCCACTGGGAGTAAGTAAAGAGTTCCGGGGGACATCGGACTGGGGAGAATATGGTGATGCCATTCAGGAACTCGACCATCACGTCGGCCGCATTGTTGACTCACTCAAACAACACGAGATCGATGATAATACGATTGTTGTTTACGCGTCGGATAACGGGCGAGGTCCTGGGCGAACACCACAGCAGAAAATTCGAGGCCGCAAGCTTTCGACTTATGAGGGTGGTTTGCGAGTGCCCGCCATTACCTGGGGCCCTGGTGTTGGCCTGCAGCAGGATGCAGTCTCTCGAAC
>CAJWGB010000174.1 GCA_913031625.1 uncultured Planctomycetaceae bacterium
CTGACGGCCGCCGGCTTTATGCTCCTGGCGGACCGCATGCTGGGCTTCACCTTTTTCGTGCCGTCCGGCATCGTGGTGAACAATGCTGATCCGACCGTTGGTGGTGGCCAGCCGCTGCTCTGGCAGCACCTCTTCTGGTTCTACTCACATCCGGCTGTCTACATCATGCTGCTCCCCGCAATGGGAATGGTGTCTGATATGCTGTCCTGCATGTCTCGCAAGCCTGTCTTTGGCTACAAGCCCATGGTGTATTCCATGGCTGCAATTGCCGGCCTCGGCTTCATTGTCTGGGGACACCACATGTTTACCAGTGGTATGAACCCGGCTCTCGGAATGACATTCATGACGTCCACCATGATGATCGCACTGCCATCCGCGATTAAGACGTTTAACTGGATCGGCACGATGTGGGGCGGGGACCTGAAGTTCAATTCAGTCATGCTCAACTGTGCCGGATTCGTGGCCATGTTTATTGTGGGGGGACTGAGCGGCATCTTTATGGCGGCCGTGCCTGTAGATATTTACTTTCACGACACTTACTTCATCGTGGCTCACTTCCACTATGTGCTCTTTGGAGCCACGTTGTTTGGTGTCTTTGCGGCCATCACGTTCTGGTTCCCGAAGATGTTCGGACGAATGATGAATGAGTCAGTGGCCAAGTGGCACTTCTTCCTGACGTTTATTGGCTTCAATGGTGCGTTCTTTCCAATGCACCTGCTGGGGATTGCCGGCATGCCACGCCGTTACGCAGACCCTTATCTCCATCCGTACCTTGAACACCTGCTGCCGATGAACCAGTTCATTACCTGCAGTGCGATTCTGATGGGGTTTGCTCAGATTCTGCTCCTCGGTAACTTTGTTTACAGCATGTTCTGTGGAAAGAAAGTTGGTCGGAATCCGTGGGGAGCCAACGGACTTGAGTGGTCTGCTCCGTCTCCTCCGGGTCACGGCAACTTTGACGTTCCACCGGTTTGCTACCGTGGTCCATACGAATACTCTTCTCCAGAGGCTCAGGCACTTGGTCAGGACTTTATCCTGCAGACCGAACCTCCGCCTGATGCAGGGGCCGAGGGGGCGCTTGCTGATGATTCAGCAGGCGACTCGTAAGGGGCTTAAGAAGGCAGTTCTGCGGAAGCGGACGCATAGGTACAAAACGTGACTGAGCGACAGCAACAACCAGACACAGCGATTCAGCGTCTTGCGACGCTGACGTGTGTTGTTGCGCTGCTGCCAATCACGATCGGCTCGCTGGTGACGACCTTGAAGGCTGGCATGGCATTCGCCGACTGGCCAACTTCAGATGGTCATAACATGCTGCTTTACCCGTGGCTCAATGACCTGAAGAACACAGACAAGTTCGTGGAGCACGGACATCGTCTGGCCGGTATGGTGATTGGTCTGTATTCGATCATTCTGCTTGCTGTGGCCCTGCGTAGAAGAGCATCTCGCTCCATTCAGGCATGGACGATGGTGATTCTTGTCGCGGTTATCGCTCAGGGAATGCTGGGCGGTATGCGAGTGCGAATGAACGAGCAGACGCTGGCCATGATTCACAGCATTACCGGAGGCCTGTTCTTCACGCTTTGCTGGCTCTTTGGCCAGAAGGTTCGGCGAGAGGGTAAGCCGGCCGCCAACGAAAACGTTCAGACAGGTGCGCTCGGAAGCTTTCTTGTCATGGCTCTGCCAGTGCTTGTGCTTGGGCAGTACGTCCTTGGAGGCTTCTTTCGGCATCTCGGTACAATGCTGCACGAACATATTGGTGGAGCAATTCTTGTGACAATTGCTGCAGTTAGCTCAACCGCATTACTGCTTCGTTCCGGCGACCACCTGCTGGCCCGTCGTGGCCGCTGGTTACTTGCTGCCCTGCTCGTCCAGGTTTCGCTGGGGATCCTGAGTTGGATCACTCGAATGGGATTTCCGCTTGCTGGCTGGGTTGCCGTGACCGGTGCTCCTCAACAGGTCCTCTTCTGTAGTCTGCATACCGTTGGTGGGATGTTTCTGCTGGCTACATCAGCGTCTGCCGGGGTTGAGTTCTATCATGCCGTTCGAACTGGTCGAGTGTCATCCCTGAATACAGTTGTGCCTGAAGGAGGTCTGACATGAGTTCAGTATCTCCCGGCCGTTCGGCAGCTGTTTCGTCTGACGTAATATCGATCTGGCCATCAGCTCGACAGCGTTTCGCAGACTACATGGACCTGTCTCGTCCGCGGATCGCGGCCATAACGATGGTCTCTGTGGCAGTTGGGTTTACGCTGGCGTCTCCAGTTGCATTCAATGCAACACTGCTTGTGACGTCACTTGTGGGAATCGTTCTGCTGGTTGCCGCGTCAAGTATTTTGAATCAGTGCCTTGAACGGCATACCGATGCGATCATGGAACGCACGGCGCAACGACCGATTGTCGCGGGGCGGATTTCCGTGATGGAGGCAGTTTGTGTTACTGCGGGCCTCGCTGTTGTCGGTTCGGTGCTGCTTTGGCAACTGGTCAATCCGCTGACAGCGGTCGCCACCTTTGCCACGTTTGCTGTGTACACGGGCGTCTATACGGTTCTGAAAACACGCACGTCTCTGTGCACCACCATCGGAGCAATCCCGGGAGCAATGCCTCCGGTACTGGGGTGGTTTGCTGCTGGCGGTTCACTGGGGCTCGAGGCACTGTCACTCTTTGGTATGTTCTTTGTATGGCAGTTCCCGCACTTTCTTGCCATTGGCTGGATTCATCGGGCGGATTACGAACGGGCGAGGCTGAGAATGCTGCCGTCCTTTCATGATGAAGGTCGATTGACCGGGATTCTCGCTCTGGTTTATGCAGCGGCGTTTGTTCCCGTTGCAGTTCTGCCATCTCACATCGGTGTCGCGGGCGAACTGTATGGCGTAGTGGCGTTGGTCGCATCGCTGATCTACCTCGCAGCAACGCTGCGTTTTGCATTTGAACGATCCACACGGAAAGCACGACAGTTGCTGGCTGTGTCTTTGATATGTCTTCCCTGTTTGTTAATCGCTCTGGTTGTTGACTTCATCCGACTCACGTCGCTGTAAGTCTCACCAGATGTCAATCTGACTGATCTGAAAATGTCACACAGTCATCAGACACCCGGTCCCAAGATGGGCATTCCAATTCCGGACTCCAAGCTCGGAATGTGGTTGTTCCTTGGGACGGAAATTATGTTCTTCACGGCCTTTATTGGGTCTTACATCGTGCTCCGCCTCGGGTCTCCTGGCTGGCCGGTGAGCGTGGAAGACACACACATTGTGATCACGGCAGGTGCAATCAACACGCTTGTGCTGATTGTCTCCAGCTTCTTTGTCGTGCTGGCTCACGACGCGATGGCCAAGCGGAACTTTGCGAGGGCCCGCCTGTGGCTGGTCGGTACGCTGTCACTCGCCTTCGTGTTCCTTGGCATCAAAGCCTTTGAATACAGCGGTAAGTTTTCTCACGACATTCTTCCCGGTCACGTCGCAGAGACTCCTCGACAGTCAGCGGAGAAGGTCGATCGCGAATTGAGAGGAGTTGTTGCCTCGCGTCTGGCAGTTTATTCCTACACCAAAGCGTTCGAGATTCCCGAGGGCGACCTCAAGAAAATCGCGGCCGCAGTTTCCTCGTTAAACACACCGACCAAAGAATACACGGAACCTCTGGCAGCGTTTCAGGAAGACTACTCTGCATCGTATGCCGCAGCGGAAGGTGACGCCCGTGCAGGTGTCGCAGCCAGGGCTACTGAGGCACAGACAGCCGCTAAGTCGACGCTCGCGGCGCTGAAGGTGCTTGCAGAGCAGAGTGGGAAACTGGCTGCCGTTATCGAAGGCATCGACGAGACAACTGCTCAGGAATTCCAGGCTGCAGTCGCCAGTGCGGAAGCTGATGTCAAGAAGTTCGAGGAGTCGGCCAAAGAAGCCACGGATAAAGACGAAGCTCAGTGCACTGCCGCAGTCGGAATTGTGCCGATTGCTGTCAAGCTGATTTCAGATTCCGCAGAAGCTCGTCGGCAGCTGGCTGTCGTTGCAGCTGTGGATGTCGAGCTTTACCAGAAGTGGTCTAATCTGCATGATCACCTTGTTGCCAATGTTTCACTCGAAGCTGTTGCCAGCGTCGACGCTAATTACCGCGAAAAACGTGCTGAGCTGGGCGCAAGCGAGTCGCTGCCGCCGCTGATGTTCAGTGAGGTGGCAGACCTGGTGACGAAGCTTAAGAAACCTGTTGAAAGCGACGAGATTGTTCGGACGCATGATTACGCTGCCGAAGTCCAGGCCGCCGTCTTCGATCCGCACCCGATTCTCTACGGTAACCTGTTCGCGTCGATCTACTTCCTGATGACCGGCTTCCATGCCATTCACGTGCTTGTCGGAATGACGCTGTTCGTGATTCCGCTGCTGAAGTGGAACAAGCTGGATGACCAATGGACGGACTGGGTTGAGAACAGTGGCCTCTACTGGCACTTTGTGGACCTTGTCTGGATCTTTCTTTTCCCGTTGATTTACATTGTCTGATTGACTCCGCGTCGCCACATCAGATTCGAGAATAGTCATGTCGCACGACGAACATTCGCAAGACCACGGACACGATGACCACGGGCATGTTAACTACCTGTACGTGTTCTTCGCGCTGATGGGTTTCACATTGCTTTCAGTGCTGTTCGACACTTTCGACAATTACGTCGTCAAGGTGGCACTCGTACTTGCAGTGGCCGTAGCCAAGGCCATGTGTGTGATGATGTTCTTCATGCACCTCAAGTTTGAGGGGAACTGGAAATATGTGGTCCTCGCACCCACGTCAATCCTCGCCGTTGGTCTGATTATCGCGCTGCTGCCCGATATCGGTGTTGCGTACTACACGCCTCTGGTTCCTCAGTCTGAGTGGCTGGAGGTAATGAAAGAACACAAGGCCCATCATCACGGTCACGGTGAAGAAGGTGAACACGGCGATGCTGAGTCACACGGCGATGCTGAATCACACGGCGATGCTGATTCACACGGCGATGCTGATTCTGAGGGTACTGGTGACGAGACAGAGAAGTCAGGCGAAGAGCAGCCTGTGGCGGGTGAATCTGAGGCCGGCGAGTCCAAAGACTGAGCCCTGGACGTTTACAGGCTGTTCAACTGCTGACCGCTTAAGAGTCCCAGTTCGCGATTAAGATCGCTGAGTGATTCCGCAGACGTCGTTGCAACGTATCCGCAGATTGAATCACCTGGTTCGGCGATACTGCAGTACTGCAGTCCAATTGCCCGGGCTGCCGTCGTGGTCACCATCGGCAGCAATTCCCAGATGGGCGACTTCAGCACCTCGGCAGCAACTGTGAGTTCATCCCAGATTGAAAGATCCGGGTTTGACCCCCGACCATCGGTTCCCAGAACGACGGTTGCTCCGGCAGTCAGTAGTTTCCGAATCGGATGAGCTGAGTGCTGAAACCAGCGGTGTGTTCGTGGGCAGTAGACCGCGGCAATGTTCTGGTTGTCAGACAGAAACTGGATTTCCGAATGACTCAGGTAATTGCAATGGACGGCGAGTGCTCGCGGAACCTGCGCAAGTATCTGCAGATAGTCCAGGGGAGACCCTCCCGGTTGCAGGACACTGTCGTCCCACAGTGCGAGTTCTTCAAGAAGGTCGCGGAACGGGCCTGTCTGTGACTCCAGCAGTTGCCGCTCTTCTTTTGTCTCTGCCAGGTGCATCGCCAGCGGAAGGCAGTTCTCGCGGGCAATTCGGGCAGCAGCCGATACCAATTCCGGATGTGTGCTGTACGGAGCGTGAGGGCTGACTCCCACAGATACGTCAGTGCTGCTGTTCGCGATGTGATCCTCAAGCACCTGTGTCTGTTCGGTCACTCGATCTCTGGTGAATCCCAGCACCTCCCTGAAACTGACAATTCTGATGTCATTAATGGCGGCGTCGATAAGGTGGCGGTGCGTTTCTGCGGAGGTGCAGATTTCTCCGACAAACCGGCACCCCGTTTGCCGTAACTCCCGGACGCCGCGGGAGACTGCGTCAAGGCGGCCGGAATCAGCCTGACTTCGTCGCCATGCAACCAGATTGCGAATCCAGTGAGTAAATGGCAGCGGTGGCTCGATCGGGGCTGGAAGTGAAGAAAACTCGAGATGGGTGTGAGCATTCACCAGCGGCGGGATCAAAGTGCCGTGAGCGAGGTGTCGCTCATCAGCTGGCACGTCCGCTACTTCCTGGATGATCCGGTCCTGAACGGTCACACGCACGAAGGCCCGAGGGGCTTCGGTGGGGTGAAGGAGCCAGCGAAATCGATGAATCCGGCAGTCATTCATGGCGGCTCGATTGGATTCTCAATGCAGAAAATTGGCGTGCACGGCTGACTGAGGCGTTCAAGCGGGTTCAAAAACAGCTAGAATCCGCATGTTCTTCTGGACAGCGCTCATCCTAACGGTGATGAAATGGAAGTTGTAAGCACACTCGTCGACAACATCGTAACAATTCTCGGCTCCCTGCTGCAGATTATCTGGAGTCTGCTGACGGTCATTGGATCGTGGGCTCCATTGCTCGCCTGGATCGGATTCTGGGGGCTGGCAGTGAACTGGGTTCGAGCCTGGGACATCATTCGCCGTGGCGGTTTTATTGGCGTGCTGCTGCTGATGGTTGCCTGGGTGATGGTCTGGGGCGCTGTTTCTCCGGGACCCACCAACCTGTTTGGCCTCACAATCAGCAACTATCCCGGCAAATTTGTCTGGGTGACGGCTCTCACCGTGATCGCTGGAATTTGCGGATCCGTGCAGATGTCCGGCGGTTTTGGACGCCTCGCGAACTTCGCAGATGAAGAAGCCGGACAGGCTGCTGAGGCACACTAACCCTCCCTGAAGAAGGTGGGCACTTATGACCAAAAGGTTACTGTTGAATCTTTGTGCCGTCGCTTTCGTTTCTTCGACTGCGTTGGCGGGCGACTGGCCCTCCTGGCGTGGACCGCATGGTGATGGAACTGCGTCGGGGACAGGCTTTCCGGTTGCGTGGAATGCCGAGAAGAATGTCGCATGGAAGCATGCGATTTCGGGACTTGGTGCTTCGACTCCCGCAGTGAATAACGGCCTGATCTTTCTGACGTCGGTCGACAAGGGCCAGAACCTTGTGACCTGTCTTGATTTTGATGGCAGTCTGAAATGGCAGACTCCAGTGGGCGCGGGTGTTGAGGGCAAGCCGCAGAAGGACGGGACAGGGGCCAATCCTTCCCCGGTCGCGACATCTGAACATGTTTTTGTTTACTTCAAGAGCGGCCAGTTTGCATGCCTTGATCGTGACGGCAAAGTGAAGTGGCAGTCGAATCTGTTTGAGCGTTTTTCCGAGGTCACCAGTGAGAGTCTTTGGTGGGACCTTGGAACCTCGCCCGTTCTGACGAATGACTGTGTTGTCGTCACGCTGATGCATTCCGGTCCGTCATGGCTTGTGGCATTCGAGCAGCAGACGGGAAAGCTGAAGTGGAAGCATGATCGAGTCACAGACGCGCCGGTTGAAGCCGCTCAGAGCTACACGACCCCCATCGTGACCAACACGAAGGAAGGTCAGGAAGTCATTATCGTCACCGGGGCTGATCATGTGACCTGTCACTCTGCCGTTGATGGGGCTGAACTGTGGCGGGTTGGCGGACTGAATCCGGATCAGAATGGATACTTCCGTTCGATCAGTTCATCGGTGTCCGCCAACAATATGGTTGTTGCTCCGTATGCACGTGGCGGAACTCTGACTGCAATTCGCATGGGGGGAGCGGGAGACGTCACGAAGAGTCATGTGGTCTGGACTCGCGAAGAGACGTCTGCAGATGTTCCGACGCCGACGATTGCCAACAAACGCGTCTATGTTGTGCGTGACGTGAAACAGGATCGCGGTACCGTCGACTGCCTTGACCTGATGACTGGTAAGACGATCTGGACAGGGCAACTTCCTCGGCACCGGCTCACATTTCGTGCGTCCCCGATCTATGCTGATGGGCGTTTGTATGTCACTCGCCAGGATGGCACCGTTTTCGTCCTTGATGCCGATGGTGATGAATTTCGCCTGCTGTCGGAGAATCGTGTGGCAGACGAGCATACTGTTGCGACGCCCGTACTTGTTGACGCAAGCATTTTGCAGCGGACGGAAAGACACGTTTACATGATTCGATAGTCACGCGGCTTTCGAATCACAGTCCACGGCGTTCACGTTTGGAAACCGCGAACCATACAGGATTCTCTGCATCCATGTGGCACGCGTCAGAAGCGGGTCGTCCTGATCAACAACACGCTGCTTCCCGGTGTTGGATGTCGTGACTAAAGTTCCGTCAGGTCGGACCTCAGATACAACCCAGTACTTTTTCACAGTGAAAGAATAGTCGTCGCCATTAGGAGAAGGGACAACGTTTCGGGCGTGTAGCGCTGGCTGCCGGCCGTGTTTGCGTTGCCGATAAATGACAAGGTCACCGGTTTGCAGTTGGGTCTTGCTCATGTTCATCCCTGACAGAGACCTGACCTCCATGTCGATTCTCGTCCTGAGTTGACGATGGAGGGGAGCCACCCAGGCGGGTGACGAGTTCCACACTGTCTCTTCATAAACAGCTTTTGACAAGACGATTTCGTTTCAATTCATCGGAAGTTAACGAACCAACGCCCGGGGACACAAAGTGAAAGTCACAGGAATCATTCCGGCTCGGCTCCATTCCAGTCGACTGCCGGAGAAACTCCTTCTTGCTCAAACAGGCAGGCCTCTGTTGCAGTATGTCTGGGAAACTGCGAGTCAGTGTGCTGACCTGGATGACGTGATTGTGGCCGCGGACAGTGAGCAGATTGCGGATGCCGTCCGCACCTTTGGGGGCCGTGTGGAACTTACGGGGGACCACCCGAGTGGAACTGATAGAATTGCTGAAGTAGCAGAGCGGTGTTGCCCGGATTCTGACGTTATTGTGAACCTCCAGGGGGACGAGCCTGAATTGGAATCGAGCACGATCACTGAACTGGTGAACTCAATTCGCAATTCGGGGTCTGAAATGGCGACTGTCGCCGCTCCATTCACCAATGACAGCGACGTGCAGAGTCCCGATTGTGTCAAAGTGGTCCTCAATGACGCTTCCGAGGCACTTTATTTCAGTCGATCCGTCATTCCCTATCCGCGAGATTCTTCGGTACAGGACGTCCTGAGCAGGCTGGAAAGCCCATATCTGTTGCATGTCGGGCTTTACGCATTTCAGCGTGACTTCCTGATGCGACTGACCGGTACTCCGCCGTCTTCGCTGGAACGGCTGGAGAAGTTGGAGCAGTTGCGAGCCCTTCAGATGGGGGCAAAGATCTCTGTGGCTGTTGTTCGGGAAGCGGCTGTTGGAATTGATACCGCAGAAGATTACGCTGCATTTGTCACAAGAACGAAAAACCGGGCGCAGAACTGAACCTGAAACCATGGGTATCCCCAAAACAGCAATCGTCGGGCGTCCCAACGTCGGCAAGAGTTCGATTCTCAACTGGATCGCTGGCAGGCAGCTTTCGATCGTGGATCCCACGGCCGGAGTGACCCGCGATCGGGTCACATGGATTGTTCACGAGGATGATCGGTATTTTGAACTGATCGACACCGGTGGTATCGGCATCGTCGATAGTGACGATCTGTCTGAGGATATTGAACACCAGATCGATGTTGGTCTGAATGAATGCGACCTGCTCCTGTTTGTCGTTGATGCCAAGGCTGGCATTACGCCGCTTGACGTCGAGGTTGCGGACAGGCTGCGACGTATCAGCAAACGTATGCTGATGGTGGTGAACAAATGCGATTCCCTGCGACTGGATATTGAAGCGTCCTCTTTCCTGAGTCTTGGCGATATGCCGCAGGTCATCACCAGTGTTAAAGGGAATCGAGGCCGCAAAGACCTGCTTCAGGCAATCCTTGCACAATTGCCGGAACAGCAGGAGGACGAGGCTTCGGAAGGTGACACGCTTCTGGAAGCACCGGAACTGAGGCTTGCCATTGTCGGGCGAAGAAACGTGGGCAAGAGCACGTTCATCAATCAACTGGCTGAAACGGACCGTGTCATCGTCAGTGAGGTTCCCGGTACCACGCGTGACAGTATCGATATTCGATTTGAAGTCGATGGTCGAACACTCGTCGCCATTGATACGCCAGGTGTGCGCAAGCGGAAGAGCCTTGCGAATGATATTGAGTTTTATGGGCTCGTCCGTGCACAGCGCAGTATTCGTAGGTCAGACGTGGTGTTGATGTTTTTTGACGCCACGCAGACCATTTCACGTGTGGATAAGCAGCTGATTGAAGAGATCAGCAGTTACCACAAACCGTGCGTCTTCGTCGTTAACAAGTGGGATCTCGCTCAGGAAGAAGAGATGACCATTGAGCGATGGGGGGAGTACCTTGTCGAGACGTTTGCCTCCATGAGGCACGTGCCGATTGCAGTCCTGACCGCGAAAGACGGTCGCAACATCCGACAGCTCATCAATCTGACTCAGACTGTCTACAAGCAGGCGACAGAGCGGATGGGGACCGGACTGTTGAATCGGGAACTCCGGAACGCACTGAAACGCAATCCGCCACCCTATCGGCGGAACAAGCGTCCGAAGATCTACTTCGCCAGTCAGGTAGCCACGACCCCGCCAACAATCGTGGTCAAGTGCAATGATCCTCGTCTGTTTGATGAATCGTGGAAGCGATACCTGCTGGGTTATCTTCGGGAGGTTTCCCCATTTCAGGAGGTGCCGATCCGACTCATTCTGAGAGCGAGGGAAGACCGCGAGATGATTGAGGGATTGCCTGACCTTGCCCTTGTGACAGACGACGATGTCGGCCAGATTGATGAGGCAATTGTTGAGTTGCCACCGAAACCGGTGGATTCAGATTTGAATGACGTTAACTGAGCAAATGTGCACTCGAGCCCGCTGGGATCACCTACAAATGGCACTGAAATCGTGCCGTCTTATGAGTGATTTCTAAGAATTTTTCGAGGTTCGGGGCACGGCTACCTCGTTGATATTCCGAAATCTGTAATTCGTGTTACTTTCTGACACGTTCGGCCTGCAGCGGAGCAGAGCGTTGATTTAGGAGTTTCTCGCATCAACTCTCACAGCACTGGAACGAATACCATGTCGAGCATTCCGATCGCAGAACAAGGTCGTATGACGTCGCCTCAGGAAGAATCACGGCCCGCAAATGATCAGGAACGTCCTCTGCGATCTGTCTATGTTGTGGACGACGAAATCCAGGTGCTGGAGGTCATGCAGCTGCAGTTGGCTGCTGCTGATTATCGGGTGAGAACATTTGGCAATGCGAGGTCGTTCCTTGCGGCGGTCGACACACTGGATCCCGGTGTCGTTATCACCGATCAGAAGATGCCGGAAATGAACGGGCTGGAACTGCAGGAACAGCTGCAGGCTCGTGCCCATCAGTTTCGGATTATTTTGCTTTCCGGTTATCCAGAGACGCGGGTCGCAGTACAAGCGATGAAGCAGGGGGCAGTGACTGTCCTCGACAAACCTTACAACAAGGATCACCTCTTTGAGTCCATCGAAGAGGCGTTTCAGGTGTTGAATCGAGCAATGCTCGATGAGAAAGGACTCCCACCCCCGCTACCCGGCGAGAAGTACATTGATCGGCTCTCTGACCGCGAACGTCAGGTTATTGATTATGTGTACGAAGGCGCCACCAACAAGAAGATTGCAATCCTGCTGGGGATCAGTATCAAGACTGTGGAAAAGCATCGCGGCAAGGCGATGAAGAAGATGAATGTGAGCAGTCTTGCGGAGTTGATTCGACTGATCGACCGGGAACAGGGCACGTAACGTAAAAGGCGTTCAATGTGAGTGTGACAGATGCTGCATGGTGAGTGAGGGGCAGCGATTCTGTTACTCGGACTCTGGCCCAGTGTCACACTGAAACCATCAATGACCTGAAACCTGCGTCACCGGCGGGCGACTGCAGATTCTTTTTGGGCTGCTTCTTCGACAAGCACGTCCAGCAGTCTGCTTAGCTTTTGTCGGTCGAGCCCTGTGGATCGGAAACGAATGACGCCTTCCGCGTCAATGACGATGATCGTTGGCCACTGCTCCACGCGAAAGACGCTTGAAACCGGTCCTCTCGTGTCGCCACCGTCCCAGACCGTTCGCCACATCAGATTCGATCTTCGTTGTGCCTCTTTACATCGTTCCCGCGAGTCGCTGTTGACGCCGATCAATGCGAATGGTTGATTCCGAAACCTGCCCACGACATCGCGTTCGTAGTCATACATCGCTCGGCAGGCCGGGCACCAGTCCCCCCAGAACCTGAGCATGACTACTTTACCGCGATAGTCGCTCAGTCGAAACGGAGCACCGTCAACGTCCTCGCCAACCGTCGCCGGAGCCACGCAACCATTTGAGAGATGAGTAAAGAAGTACTTTGCGCCATCTGCGGCCTCGGCAAATGTTGTCTGCTGATATTTGAGTCGCCCGTATTGTTGCTTCAGAAAGCCAAGAGTCGCCAGGCAGGTGTCCCGCCGCTCGTTGACTCCGCTGTATTCCGCAAAGCAGAGTAACGCAAATGCCCGGACGAGCGGCGAAGGGTGATCGTCAATCGCTTCAACGAATGAGGGCTGTAGATGCAGCAGGCGGACGGATTTCATCTGCTTCAGGAGTTCATCGGCCTCAGGACCAGACAGCCGCCCTTTAAGCATGACATTGAGCTGCTGACTGGTTTCTCTGATGAGCTCGCGTCGCGCACCGTCATCATTCAGTTCGCGAAACTCTTTGACAAACTGGGAATAAGCTGCTGCAAACCTCGGAGACACCTTCGTTTCTTTTTCCTGCTGGCCACCGGGAGCGCACGGGAGTGCGAAAATGGTGATCAGCACGAGGGGACGGGCAATTGAGGATTTCATGCGGGACTCCACAGACACGTGCTCACCTCGCTATTCTCCATGGTTGATTTGAAACTGCAACACCGGTTCAGTGATGGCCATCGTTCCGGCCGCCCGCAAACGTCTCAGCGACCTCGTTTCATGGGCACGCTGTGACCGATGATCGTGGCCTGGAAGAGTCGCAGAGTTGGAGAGTTTTCACACGACGTTGCTGGACGAGGAACGAAGGCTGTGCTGCCGCGGTCAGGCGAGGCGTGCTCTATCCCGGTGGATGGCTGCGGGGCTCTCCAGAGTTACTGCTGACCGATCAACAGGTTGAAACAGGAATCTCAGAAATATGTCCTCAGCCGCAGTTTTGCTTCGTCATAAATCAGAAATGCTGCTGAATCCATGTCCGCTCTCTGCTCCGCAGCGCAACTCGTTCTGTGTTCGACCAGAGCCAGGGTTCCCCAACTGTGGTGATGTGTGAGTTCCTGGTGAATTTTGACCTGTTTCCTCATCCTGATTGGATTGTGCGTCCTGGTTTCTATGAAATCTGTTGCACTCAACCTGGGGACTTCGAATGCGACACTGCTTACTCCTCCTCGTGGCTTTCCTTGTCGGCGCACGTGCTGACGGTGGGGTGATTACCTTTCACTTCGGCACCGACGGAACTGCGGGGGCAGATCTGAGTGGCCTGACAACCGGGTCTACGGTAAGTTCGTTCCTGACAATGAACGCCACCGCAACCTCAACCTTCGGGACAGCGGAGTTTAACCAGACTGGCTCCGGCGGATTTGGAATCAATATTGCCGGTGTTGGCGGAGAGGATTCGACTGAATTTGATGACGGCGTCGGCATCGAAGGGATGGACTTCACGATCGCTTCCAGCGAGACGCTGCAGGGGCTCACTCTTGTCTCCATTGAGTTTGACCGATTTACGGCGGGTGGCGGCGACGCCGTTCGAGTGTTTGCCGGAGGCACAAACCTGGATGCTCCGGATGACGGCCAGTTCGATGATTCGGAGTTGCCGGGCAATGTCCTGACGCTGAATCACGCCAACATTAGCACCGAGACGATTCGCATCGAATTCGCTTCAGGCAATGGGTTTGGGATCGAGAACATCGTTTTCGATGCGGTTGCAGTACCTGAACCGGGAACCTTTGTCGTTCTATCCCTCGGTCTGGGCGGCCTCGCCCTTGCTCGTCGTCGCCGAAAGTCAGGCGTGCAGGACCGTTGATTGCCGTGAAATCCGTGTCGGCATCGACAATTGATCAGCAGGTTTCCAAACTGAGCGGTTCATGCTGGTCTTTCAGCCGCATGAACGCCCTCGCCTTTGCCACGAAAAACAGTTGCATGTCCGAAATTGAATTCTTTTACGAGGGGTCTTCCGAGCTGGCGCGTGCCGCAGCACGACGCTTCATTGTGCGGCGTTACGG
>CAJWGB010000175.1 GCA_913031625.1 uncultured Planctomycetaceae bacterium
CGGTTGAGGAATCGGTTGAGGAATCGGTTGAGGAATCGGTTGAGGAATCGGTTGAGGAATCGGTTGAAGCAACCAGCCCCAACATTCGTCCTGCGCGATTCCCTGTGCTGTCAGGTGAATCAAAAAGCAGCGATGAACAGTCCAGTGTTCAGAAGCCCGCCACACGGGCGCATCAGCCGCGAGCAGCTCAGTTTCGCGAGACACGTGAACGAGATGGCCGGACCAGCTTCGGCAATAAGAATAAGGATTCCAGTTTAGTGACCCGAAAGTTCGGAATTGACGGACCCGGAGGCGAGTCTCATTCCTTTGAGAGCCCCGTGTCAGGTCAACAACAACCTGCAGTCTCGGAGCCGGAAGCGTCAGCTCCCCGCAGCAATTCGTCGTCCGAGGGGCGTCGAATTCGTATCGACGCGGGACAGCCACAGGGCAATTTACTGTCGACGGCCGACACCAGAGCACGCACTCAGTCGCCACCCCGTCAGCGATACATTGACGAGGCGCACGAGTCTCCTGTACGCGGACCGCATTTCGAAGTCACTCGGCAGCCCCGGTCCAACCTGACTGCCATGACCGGGCAGTTCCTGGCCTACCTTGGCGTTCTCGGGCTGACGATTGGAACTGCTCTGGTAATCTACGGTCACTTTGGTAGCTATTCTGAATACACGCCGACTGGCTGGCTGGTGACAACCGTTGCTCAAATGATGCTGTTTCTCGGCGTGATCAATCTCGTCTCGGGCGGCATTGAGAAGAACAACGACGATGTCTCCGCTCGCATCAATCACCTCGGTGAGCAATTGATGAGGATTGAACAGGTAACTGAGGAGGTCCTGCGTGGCCCGCGGATCCCCGCGCATCGATATGCAGAATCTGAATCTGTTCCCGAATCCGAACGGGAAGCTGTGCCGGCGGGAGAGTGTGACGCCTGAATTGAGTAACGGGTGGACCGGTGATACGCATTGTTGTTATCGCTGTCAGCATCACCACCTGCGTGGGATGTGCAGGTTTGGGCTCGTCGCGCTGGGCGATGGATGACGAGGTCTACGCGGAGAAGTACGACAGGGCGTACTCTGCTAATGCCCCAGAGAAGCTCGGACGCATGATCAAACAGGCGTCCGATGCTCGTTATGTAGCCGACCGAGGCGGTTGTTACTGGGGGCCTGCAGGTGCAGATGAGCCTTTCACTGCCGGGGTCGAAGTTGGCCGATTTATGTACACAGGCCCCTCCCTTGAAAGTCGAATCGGCTTCAAAGGTCTGGCCGGAACGGGTGCCCAGGACTGGTTTGCCGGAGGGGACCTTGGCCTGCGGTTTCAGTCGCCCTCGCGACTGGCACCGTTCGTCGGTGCCGGCACATATCTTGGGGCAAACTGGCGGGATGTTCCGGCCGCAAATGACGGCATCGACAATGACGGAAATGGATTCATCGACGAATTCGGCGAAAAAGACTCAGTGTCTGAATTCATTGCATCGGCCTATCCGGAGCTGGGGGTGCACTTCTGGATGAATTCCAGCACCCGATTGACAGCGAACGCTCAGTATCACTTCACGACCGAAGGGCGGAGTTCCGACTTCTGGTTTATTGGATTGTCGATTTCTTTTCTCGATGCATACGAGTCGTTTGAAGAGCTGACTGAAGAAGACGAATAAGCGATTCCCGCCGGGGTCAGTTGAACGCGATCAGAGTTGAGGCCGCGGGCTGCCGGTTCGTTGACCATTGTCTTCTTTCTGAATGCCAATGCTCGCGACGAATCATCCGGTCCGCTAGAACGCTGGAATGGCGACAGCATTTGAACAACCGGTTATTGTTGGAATTGGCGAGATTCTGTGGGATGTGTTTCCTGATGGTCCTCGTTTTGGTGGCGCGCCTGCCAACTTTGCGTGTAGTACAGCGGGGCTTGCCGATGACGTCTATGACGTGGTGATGGTGAGTGGCGTCGGCAGGGATGAATCCGGTCGGTCGGCCATCCGGGAGCTCAAGTCGCACGGAGTTCTGACGCAGTGCGTTCAGCAGTCTGAATTTCAGACTGGCCGTGTTGACGTCAGAATCGATGCGTCCGGCGATGCCAGCTATGAGTTCGCTGAGAATACCGCATGGGATAATCTCCAGTGGACAAATGACCTCGCCGCGACAGCTCGGACGGCGGCAGCCGTGTGTTTTGGTTCACTCGGGCAGAGGAGTGACATCTCTCGCCAGGTAATTGAACAGTTCGTGATGGCAACTCCCGCTCATGCATTGCGTGTGTTTGACGTCAACCTGCGTCCGCCCTTCTGGACATCAGAGGTAATCACCGCATCTCTTCCCCTCGCCAATGTGCTCAAGTGCAATGATGACGAACTTCCGATGATCGCCGAGTTGGTTGGCTTCAAAGGAGAGTCAGCCGAACTTCTCCAACAGTTCGGTGAACGTTTCGATTACAGAGTGATCGCACTCACGTGTGGTGCAAACGGGTCGCTGCTCTGGACACCGGAAGGGATCGACCGCGTAGCCGGTGTCGAAGTGCAGGTCGCTGATACAGTCGGCGCTGGCGATTCGTTTACTGCAGCATTGATTCTGGGATTGTTGAAAGATGAGCCCCTGGCTCAGGTTCACCAGCGGGCCGCTCAGGTTGCAGCGTTTGTTTGTTCTCAACCAGGCGCGACTCCACGCATTCCGCCAATGTAACTCGACTCTCCCGAGTCGAGATGGTTCATCATGTAGCTCGACGCATCACGTAGCTCGACTCTCCAGAGTCGAGTGAAGCTACCGCGTGGCCATGTCCGTGTGACTGCCGGACCTCGCTTCGCTCGCCCCGGCCTACTTTGCCAGCGCGTCGAGTTCCTGTGCCTTTAATCGTACAGACAGGATGTATGGCTGTTGATCGGCCGACCAGTGACCGTAAGTCGTCGTGACAATCGTTCCGTCAGGAAGGACTTCAACGCCGGGGTAGGCACAATCTGCTCCTCGCTTATTGTCTTTCAGTCGAACGACGTACTGTCCTTCCTTTGCGCTGACGAGATCGTCCCAGGTGCCAAGCCAGCCGACCCAGTCACCTTCATGGAGCGGCTTTTTAATGCCACCCGGCTGTCGTGAGCGGAACGAAATGAAAATCCGACCGTCAGGGAGATAACGACCTGTGTGCCGGTCGCCGTTGAGTGATGCCGGCAGACTGCGATGCTCTGACCAGGTCTTTCCTTCGTCATCACTGAAGATGATCTGTGAGTTGTGGCGGCGGCTGTTCTCGCGCAGCAGGACAGCAAGGCGTTTGCCGTCCGGTGACCGCACGACTCCAGGTTCGCAAAGATGATGAGATGTGGAAGATGCCACCACTGTTGGGGCCGCCCATGTCAGCCCGCCGTCAGTTGAGAGAGTCTGGAAGAGTTTGAATCGGACGGGTTTTTCCTGTTGAGGCTGCTTTGTGAAGAATCGACCATCATCGTGAAACATGGCGAGGTAATGGCCACGGCCCGTCCTGAGTTGTTCAACAAAGCCCATCGTCACAATTCCCCCCCAGGCTCCAATGGGCTTTAACTCGGACCAGGTAACACCATCATTTTCTGAGACGGCCATGCGGCACGGATTCAGTCCGGAGAACATGATGATGCGCTTCGTTCCGTCGGGGCCAATGACTCGATGCAGAGTCGGCGTTTCTTTGGAAGTGGCCCAGCTGGTCGGTACGTCGATCCGCTTGCTCCATGTTTTTCCACCGTCTGAAGAACGACGAAAGATGATGGGGCCTCTTCCATGACCCCCGGGGTAGACACAGAGGATTGTCTTTCCGTCTTCCAGCAGCAGTGTTGAGGGATGACCGAGGTATTGACCGGGTTCGTGATCGACGATCACCTGTCGATACAACTGGTCATCGAGATCGATAAACGGGATCGAATAGGGCTGCTGTGCAATGACAGTTCCCGTGATGGCCATTACGAAGAGGAAGGGTGTTCTCATGAGGGCTCCCGGTCTAAGTGAGGGTGTCGGACAGAATAGCCGGGCAGTGGCGACTGGTCACGCCACAAATGTGGTCGGCGGTCGCAGACGGGGGGAGTTCACTGCTATAATCTTTGGATGAGCTCTCGACGTCATCTCTTGTGGCTTGTGTGTCTTGCTGTGGTTCAGTTCCGGGCCCCGGTTTACGCGCAGGATGCGAACGGAGTCTTCGGTGCGAAACATTACCTCAAAGATGTGCAGCCATTACTCAAGGCACGATGTTACGCTTGTCACGGCGCATTGAAGCAGGAAGCCGGGCTGCGACTCGATACCGGGGCGGCCGTTCGAAAAGGCAGCGAGAACGGCCCGGTCATTTCTGAAGATGCGACTGACTCAGAACTGCTGAAGCGGATCAGGTCAACTGAAGATGACAGGATGCCTCCGGAGGGCAAACCGCTCACACCGGATGAGGTGACTGCCATCAGCGAATGGGTTGCCAATGGTGCTGAGGCTCCCCAGGGAGAAGTCCCTGAGGAGTCTCCGGCTGATCATTGGGCGTTTCAAAAACCGACTCGGCCCGATGTTCCGGCGTTGTCTGACTGGAGCAGCCATCCTCTGGATCGATTCATTCAGCGCAGGCACAAAGAGCATGGACTAAAGGCTGCTCCGGCGGCCCGGCCGGCACATCTGTTGCGACGACTGGCACTTGACCTGACCGGTCTTCCTCCGGCCCCCGCGACTCTGAAGAGTTTTGAACAGGATCCATCAGACGAAAACTACCAGCGAATCGTAACCCGGTATCTAGAGTCACCTCAGTATGGCGAACGTTGGGCGAGGCACTGGATGGACGTCTGGCGTTATTCAGACTGGTACGGCAGACGCCAGCAGAATGATGTGCGGAACAGTGCTCCACAGATCTGGCGATGGCGTGACTGGATCATTCAGTCACTCAATGATGATAAAGGCTATGACCGGATGATTCAGGAGATGCTGGCTGCGGACGAAATCGCACCTGAGGATGATTCTGCCTGGCCGGCCACCGGTTATCTGATTCGGAATTATTATTCTCTGAATCCCAATGAATGGATGCGGCACAACGTTGAGTATACGGGGAAGGCATTTCTCGGGCTGACGTTTAACTGTGCTCACTGTCACGATCATAAGTACGACCCAATTGCGCATGATGACTACTTCAGGTTTCGTGCCTTCTTTGAACCGATCGGAATTCGTCAGGATCGAGTCGTCGGGGAAGCCGAACCGCCTCCGTTTGAGGTCTACAAATACGGGGGATCTCGCAAGGTGGTTCGCACCGGGATGGTGCGTGTCTTCGATGAGAGACCCGACGCTCCGACATGGTTCTACACAGGGGGGGATGAACGCAACCGTGTGAAGGAGCGTGACAGTATTCCTCCGGGAGTTCCCGCTTTTCTGGGAGTGCCATTTGAGCCGGTTGCCCGGCAGCACCTGCCTGCATCAGGCTGGTACCCTGGCGCACGCAAAAATCTTCAGCAGTGGCTGGTGGATGAGGCACGGCAGAATCTGCTGCATGCCGAGTCGCGACGGAATGTTGAAGCCAATGACAAACCGGCGAAAGAAAAGATTCGTGCCAAACTGGCTGCTGCCGAGTTGGAACTGGATGAGGCGATCAAACAGTCCGCCGCGGATGGGTCACTGAGACCGATTGCGGGGCGGCAGTCGCTTCATCTGCAGACAGCGGATGGTCGACGTATCCTGCAACACGATTTGTCTGACATGAAGAGTCTGCCCGACGGTGCAACGATTGAGTTTCAACTGCAGGTTCTGAAGTCGGGCCACTTCAATTTTCAGTTGGCGCGAGATGCACAGAAACATCTTACAGCGCTGTACCTCGGATTTGTCGACGGCAGGGTGCGAGCTTATCGCCCCGGTACGTTCACTGAGTTTGATTTCGGTCAGTATCAGCAGGGGCCGGAATCGCAGGTGATAGAGGTGCGGTTGGTCCTGCATCCCGCGAAGGATGTCGCCGTCGTCATGATTGCACAGCGCAATCAGCAGGGGGATTCGGAACCAGTCGTCGCCGGTGAGCCCATCGCATTGAACGGGTGGAATCCGACCATTCACAAACATCAGCCGATTACGCTGGATTGCCGCGAACACACGGATGTGTTTCTTGATGATTTGCAGATTGTGGCTGGTGAGCAGACGTGGCGTTGGAATTTTGAGACTCCGGAATTCGCTGCGGGATACGGAGCAGAGGGGCACAGCGGCTGGGTGTTACATGCTCAATCCCGCGGAGTCGCATCTTCTCAGGTGGAGATTCCCTCGGATTCCCCAGCCGTGCAGAAGGCACGCAACGCTGTCGCTGTTCTCAGAACTACGCTCCGGGCGACGGAGTTGTCGAATCGTGTTCATGAACTGCGTTATGCGGCTGCTCAGAAGAGACTCGACGGCCTGCTGGCAGTCATTAATGCTGATGGAGCTGCCGGCGATTCAAAATCGTCTCAGAACCTCTCTCGAACGGCCGCGGTGAAACAGTACGAAGCGAGTCTGGCAGACCTGAAGTTTCAACAGGTCGATGCCCGATTGCAGATCTCTCAACTGTCGGTTGGTGATGCAGCAAAGAACAAGGATGCAATCTCCGAACTGCAGAAGCGGCTTGATACTGCGACACAGGAATTGGCGAAGATCACAGCAGCCGGTGCTTCTGAGCAGCACGCACGGTTGAGTCCCGTCTATTCGAAGACCAGTACCGGACGTCGTAAGTCTCTGGCTCGCTGGATTACACACAAAGACAATCCATTAACTCCTCGAGTCGCCATCAATCACATCTGGCTGCGGCATTTTCACCGTCCTTTGGTTGAGAGTGTTTATGACTTTGGACGCAACGGAAAACGTCCGACTCATCCCGATCTGCTGGACTGGCTGGCAGTTGAGTTTCTGGAACACAACTGGAGTATGAAGCACATTCACCGATTGATCGTTACCAGTAAGACTTATCGGATCAGCTCATCGGTGAAGGGGCGTGAAGACAGTTATGCACGCGACGAAGACAATCATTGGTTGTGGCGAATGAACACCGGCCGGATGGAAGCCGAAGTCGTCCGGGACAGCGTGCTGGCCATCGCAGGACAGCTTGATTTGACCGTTGGAGGACCGGTGCTTGCTGCCAGCACGGCTCCCACAACGCGGCGGAGGAGCCTCTATTATGAAGTTTATCCCGAAGAAGGTGGCAGTCTTCCGGAGGCTACCCCCTTTGATCCGCCTGACCCGGGTGAGTGTTTTCGGCGGACAACAACTGTCGTTCCGCAGCAGGCACTGGCACTCAGCAACAGTAAATTGATTCATGTCGCTGCTGCCGAAACAGTGAAAGTGATTGATGCCGAAAGTCCAGACAGTGCCAGTTGGGTCAGGTTGGCATTTGTTCACGTTCTGAGTCGGTCACCGACGGAAGCTGAGTATGCCATATCGACTCGGTTTCTTGGACAGTCCCCGGTGACAGACCGAAAACAGGCGTTTGTTCGCGTACTGTTCAATCACAATGACTTCGTCAGTGTTCGGTAGGTCAATCGTTTAAGATTGGCCATCAGGAGAATCATCATGGAACGCCGCCGCTTTCTTGCTGACAGTGGGCTTGGGTTTGCCGGTTTGGCCGCCTCTGCCATGCTGGCCGATGACGGCATTGTTAAAGCTGACTCCCCGGACACTCACGCCCGCAGGCATTTCAAACCGGCTGCCAAATCTGTGATCTGGATATTTTTGTCTGGTGGCTACAGCCACATGGAGACATTCGATCCGAAGCCGGCTCTGACCAAATATGCGGGCCGAACATACGCGGAGACCCCCTATCCCAATCCAGTTGAATCACCATTGCACAGGAAACGGTTTCGAAGTGTGCCGGCGGAAGAAATCGATGTTCGCGACGTCTATCCGAAGATCTATCCGATGCAGGTTGGTTTTCGAAAACGCGGCACCAGTGGGATAGAGATTACCGACTGGTGGCCGCACCTCTCAGATTGTGTGGACGACATCAGCTTCGTCCGCAACATGTGGACAACTGATAACGACCACGCGGCCGAGAACCAGATGCATACCGGTCGCCACCGGCTGGATGAGACTCAACCCAGCATCGGTGCGTGGGCTCACTATGGACTGGGTTCGATCAATGAGAATCTTCCACGGTTTGTCGTCCTTGGCGGCCCCACCCGAACCGACACGCGGGCTTCCATTGATTCGTACTATCTGGGACCTGAACACGCAGGCGTGCCTCTGCAACTGGATCCCGGGAACCCACTGGCATTTGGCAAGCGCCAACCGAGGCAGTCAGCGGACCAGCAGCGGCAGGAATTCGAGCTTGTGTCTGAGTTGAACCGACTCGCCGCAGATGAGTTTCCGCATGACGCACAACTGGAAGCGCGGATTCGGTCATACGAACTTGCTTTTCGAATGCAGGCTGCGGTTCCGGAAGCTGTCGACCTCTCCCGGGAGACTGCCAGCATGAAGACGGCCTACGGCATCGGCACGAAGGAGACTGAGACCGCCGGGCGTCGGTTGCTTGCGGCACGTCGAATGGTGGAGCGAGGCGTCAGATTCGTTCAGGTGTTTCCATCCCCCTACGGTAAATGGGACTCTCACCAGCAACTTAAGACCAATCACACAAAGATGTGTCTGTCTGTGGACCAGCCGGTGGCTGCATTGCTGAAAGACCTGAAACAGCGGGGCTTGTGGGACGACGTGTCTGTTGTGTTCTGTACCGAGTTTGGACGCACTCCCGGTCTGGAAGAACGGTCAGGCGGCACGACGGGACGAGATCACCACCCGAATGGGTTCACAATCTGGATGGCTGGAGCTGGCATCAGGCAGGGATTCGTTCATGGAGCCACAGATGAACTGGGCTATCATGCTCTGGGTGAGGGCCATTATGTCACCGACCTGCATGCAACTGTGCTCCATCTGCTGGGGCTGGACAACACGCGTCTGGAAATCCCGGGACGCAAGCGACTGGATATTGATCGTGGAGCAGTGATTGGCGACATTCTTACGAGTCCGCCAACGCCTGCCTGATACTGCATTATGAAAAAGCTTGAATACCTGACACTGTCGCAATTCCTGACTGGTGCGACAGTCTTTGAAGGCGGGCTGTTGCTGGTGGCATTCCTCCTCGGGTGGCTTGTCGACATCTCTCCGACTGAACAGCTGGCATGGTCATGGGAGGACTTTGGTCTCGGTGTTGCTGCAACGGTGCCGATGCTCTTGTTTCTGGCTGCTGGGTGGCTGTCGAAGCTCAACGGAATGCAGCAGATTCGAGAGATGGTTCGTGACCTGCTGGGACCGTTTCTGGTCCGGTGTCGACTAATCGACATGTTGTTCCTATCGCTGCTGGCAGGAGTCTGTGAGGAGGTCCTGTTTCGCGGCCTGGTGTACGCATTCATTGACCAGTGGAGCAATACGCTGGCCGTCATTGTCTCCAGCGTGATTTTTGCACTCGCCCACGCGATTACCCCGTTCTACACATTCTTCGCCGGAGTGATGGGGCTTTATCTCTGCGCTCTCATTGCCATGGACCAGTCACCCAATCTGTTGATCCCAATGACGGCGCATACCCTGTACGACTTTGTGGGGATTCTGTTGATCGCACATGATTATCGAAAGAGTCAGCTGCCCGCGCAGTAGCAGCCTGAGTCGGTTTTTGGCTGGCCTCTGTGCTTGTTGCGAAACGACATTGATATGATTCATTCCGTCATGATCATCCCTGTGAATTGCGAGGTTGGTTTGGATCCGTTTCGACTGTTGTTGATTGGATTGTGTGTCAGCAGTTGTGCTGCTGCCGCAAACGCCGGCGATGCGCCAGCGATTGCTCTTTTGAAAGCCAAGTGTTTCGGCTGTCACGGTGCAGCAAAGCAGGAGGGAGGATTGCGACTGGATGTTCGTGGTCATGTCCTGGCAGGTGGTGACAGTGGTCCGGCTGTGGTTCCGGGAAATGCAGACAGCAGTCAGTTGCTTCGCCGGGTACTCTCATCGGATGACGATCGAATGCCGCCGGAGGGGACGCGCCTCACACAGGAAGAAGTCTGGCTCCTTCGGAGGTGGATCGACTCAGGTGCTGGCGGGCTTCCGGAACACGACCTCAACACAAAATGGCGCACGCACTGGTCGTTCCAGAAGATCAGCATGCCCGTACCGCCGGTCATTGAGGATTCTCAGCGAGTACGCAATTCTGTTGACGCATTTGTCATTCACGAGCTGCAAAAGGCTGGAATCACCCCGTCGCCACCTGCAGATCGAGCGACTCTGATTCGTCGGTTGTCTCTCGATGTGACCGGACTGCTTCCTGAGCCGAAACGTGTGCAGCAGTTCGTCTCCGATAAACGGCCTGACGCATGGGAACAACTGATCGACGAGTATCTGGCCTCACCTCATTACGGAGAACGCTGGGCGAGGCACTGGATGGACGTGGCCCGCTACGCAGATAGTACGGGCTACGAAGCCGACCAGCCTCGAACGATCTGGGCATGGCGGGACTGGGTAATCAACTCATTTAATCAGGGCATGCCGTTTGATCAGTTTGTCATTGAGCAGATCGCCGGAGACCTTTTGCCGGAAGCGTCGAAGGAACAGATCATTGCCACCGGCTTCCATTGCAATTCCATCTTTGACGGCGGTGTTCGCTGGCAGGCGGTCGTGGACCGCGTCAATACAACGGCCGCGGCATTTCTGGGGCTGACGACTGAGTGTGCACGATGTCACACACACAAGACCGACCCAGTCAGCCACCGTGAGTTCTATGAACTGTTTGCATTCTTTAATGACGCTTCCGCGACGTCGTTTTCACTTGGTGAGACAGGCTATCTCGATCAGGTTCCGAAACCGGATGAGAGCGGCAGGATGCCGCCAGTTACACTTGCGATGAAGGCAACTCCTCAACCGACTCATGTCTTTGGACGTGGAGACCCGGCTCAACTAGGGATTCACGTGTCGCCAAATGTGCCTGGTTTCCTTCCTCAGCTCAGGATTGCCGGTGACCGTCGTGCGAGTCGCCTTGACCTCGCGCGGTGGCTCATGAAAGACGACCATCCGCTGACGGCTCGCGTGACGGTGAACCGCGTCTGGCAGCGTTACTTTGGGGCCGGGCTCGTCGAAACATCTGACGATTTTGGTATGCAGACGCCCCGGCCGAAGCATGCGGCACTTCTTGACTGGCTGGCAGCCAGATTCATGCAGGAAGGCTGGGATGTCAAAAAACTTCACAAGCACATTCTTCTGTCTGCCACCTATCGACAGTCATCGAATGACCGCAGAGAGCTTGCTTCGGCTGATCCGGGGAACCGTCTGCTGGCACGACAGGTACGAATTCGACTGCCGGCTGAGATAATTCGAGATGTGTTTCTGGATGCCGGTGGACTGTTGTCCCGAAAGATTGGCGGCCCCGGGGTTTACCCCTGGCAGCCGGAAGGAATACTTGTGAATCGAGCGACTCCGGCGACCTGGAAAAAAAGCGAAGGGGAGGACGCTTATCGACGAGGGCTTTATACATGGACATGGAGACTGACGCCCCATCCGCACATGCCGCTGTTTGATGCGCCGGACGGCATCACGGCGTGCACCAAACGGTCGCGGTCCAATGTCCCCGTGCAGGCGCTGACTCTGCTGAATGATCCTGTGTTCGTCGAGGCCGCGCAGGGGCTTGGACGAAGAGTGCTTCGTGGCCCGACCGGTCTTTCAGCTGTCGGAAGTTCAGATCCCGAACGTCTCAAAAGGTTGTTTCAGATTACACTTGCCCGTGACCCGCAACCGCGTGAAGAGCAGCTGCTGTTGGACGTTCTTGAACGCCAGAGAAAGTCGTTTCACGGCCAGCCAGCAGCAGCTCGTGAGGTGTGTGGGGATGCGGAAGCAGATCGAGGTCAGCTTTCTCAGTTGGCAGCATGGACGGTGCTGGCACGGTCGGTATTGAATCTCGACGAGTTTTACACCCGTGAATAGTGAATCATGACCATCGATCTATCACTCTTCCGACGTCGGTTTCTTGAGACTTCGACACTGAGCCTCGCCCCCATCGCGTTACAGACGCTGCTGGACGGCAACACAATGGCTGCAGATTCACCTGCCGTCATGCCTCATGCCGCGCCGAAAGCAAAGTCTGTCATCTTTCTGTTCATGATCGGCGGTCCCAGTCAGATTGATTTGTTTGAGGACAAGCCGGAGCTCAATCGGCGAGATGGAGAACCTCTGCCTGAGTCGATTCTTAAGGAACTCCAGTTTGCTCAGATTCAGAAAGACGACCCCAAGAACTTAATGGGTTGCCCCTGGCGGTTTGGACGGCATGGAAACTCAGGAGCTGTGATCTCAGAGTTACTGCCGCACACGGCATCCATTGCTGACCGAATCAGCTTCGTGAAAACGATGCGAACAGATGACTCGAACCACATGTTCGCGGAGTTGCTGATTAATACCGGATGGCGGCAGTTCGGCAGGCCAAGTCTGGGTAGCTGGGTGTCGTACGGACTGGGAAGTGAGACCGCAGATCTGCCCTCGTTTCTTGTCCTAAGAAGCGGAATGCGGCCACGATCAAAAGGAGCAAACTACGGAAACGGTTTTCTGCCAGGGCAGTTTCAGGGCACGGCACTCAGAGACTCCGGGCCTCCTATCCTGAATCTTGAAAGTCCGCCCGGGTTTGACCGCGAACGGCAGCGTGAAAGTATCGATCTCATCAAGGAGTTGAATAAGATTCGGTACCAGCAAACCGGGGACAGTGAAACTGCGACGCGCATCCGAGCATACGAAACCGCGTTTCGGATGCAGACGTCTGCGAGAGAGTTACTGGATTTAGACGGAGAGACGAAATCCACACTGAACGAATACGGGGTTGGTGACACGAGCCAGAGTTCATTTGCTCGGAATTGTCTGCTGGCACGCCGCATGGTGGAACGGGGCGTGAGATTCGTTCAGGTCTTCCATGGTGACTGGGACCACCACTCTGGAATTCGAACCGGCCTGCCCGGTCAGTGTCGAACTGTCGACCAGGCATCAGCTGCGCTGGTGCGAGATCTTGCAAGACGCGGTCTGCTTGATGACACGCTTGTTGTATGGGGAGGCGAGTTGGGCAGAACACCCATCGCGCAGGTCAACACAAAGATGAAGAACGTGCCGGTTGGCCGAGACCACCAGATTGAGGCCTGGACGATGTGGTTTGCTGGAGGCGGGGTAAAGGCGGGCCACACGATTGGCGAGACCAACGATCTTGGTTGTCTGCCTGTCGGAGACTCATGGCACGTTCACGACCTGCAGGCCACCATCCTGCACCTTCTTGGCCTTGATCACAAGAAGCTCACCTATCGCTATCAGGGGCGTGATTTTCGTCTGACCGATGTCCACGGAAGAGTCATCGAAGAGCTGCTGGCCTGACTATCTGTGTCGAGCACGCTTCAGGGTATTGTCCTGAAACTCCGGGCCGACAGATGAAATGTAATCCCCGCTTCCGGGTGGGTTACCAAACTTTGTCTGTCACCTCAGAGTTCGTGTTCAACACGCGAGCTTCCGGGAAAAGGGAGTCAAGTTCAGTCATCAGTGCCTGACGTGAGTTGCTCGGCGCGTCCCGGTTGGCAGACTGCCTCTTGATCGTAAGGTAACCCTCCTCAGAGATGCGGGTGCCGTTTAGCGAGATGTGCGATAGCTTGTCGAGCCTGACCAGGTGCTCCAGGCTCTTGTCTGTGATCTGCGTGTCGGTCAGTTCCAGCCATGTCAGGCCCTTCAGCAATGGCAGGGAAGCGACGCCTTCATCGGAGATCACGCAGTGATTCAGCTCCAGATCAGTAAGCTCATCAAGTCCCGCCAGTTCACTGAATCCATACCCCTCCACGGTTGTTTCATTGAGAATCAGTCGGCTGAGGGATTTGTGCTGGCTTAAGTGCTTGAGGCCCTTATCGGAGACCCTGGTTCTCTGAAGGTCGAGGTTGCGGAGCCTCGTGAGTGGAGACAGGTGGATCATATCATTGTCTGTAAGAGGGCTGTCGCTCAGGCTCAGCTTGCTAAGTCGCTTGAGTTGCGAAAGATGTCGCAGACTCGCTGTATCAAACCTGCAATGACCCAGCTCAAGTGTTTCCACCCTGTTCAGACGAACCAGGTGTTGAAGACAGTCACCGTGCAGTTCGCAATTCCAGAATGACAGGTACACGAGTCCGGGAAGCGTGGAAAGCAGACGAAATTCACTTTCCGACACACTGGCACCTCGAATGTCGAG
>CAJWGB010000176.1 GCA_913031625.1 uncultured Planctomycetaceae bacterium
AAACCCAATGATATAAACCACGGGGAATTCCAGGCCCTTGGCCGCATGCATCGTCAACAGCGTGACGGCTCCCTTTGACTCGTCGACGCTGTCCGCTTCACTGGTCAGGCTGGCCAGTTCGAGGAACCCCTGCAAAGACGGCCCGTCCTCCTCGTCTCGCGCGGCCTCCTCGTACAGTCGCGCAGCACTGACAAATTCATGAATATTCGCCACGCGGTCCTGATCCACCTCATCATCTTCACCGCGCCAGAGAGAGAGGTAATCAATCTCAGCAATCAACCGTTCAATCAACCCGGTGACTGTTCCGATTCCGGCAACTCCATCATCGTCAGCAGCATTTGTCTTACCCGCAGCAGCCTCCACCTGGTCCTGGAGGTCAGTGATCAGATCCGCAAATGCAGACACGGCCTTCAGTGATCTGCCTTTCAGTCCATTCACATCATGGGCCTGCCGAGCGGCCTGCATCATGGAAACGTTGTGCTTCTGTGCATGATTGCGCAACCTCTCGATCGACTTCTGCCCGATCCCTCGCGCCGGGCGATTAATAATTCGCTGCAACGCAACATCATCAGAGTCGTTCTCAAGCAGCCGCAGGTAGGCGATTAAATCTCGGATTTCAGCGCGCTCGTAGAAAGAGAAACCGGCAGCCACCTGAAAGGGTACCGAGTGCCGTGACAGGGAGGTTTCAATGGGCCGCGACAGTGCATTCACACGATAGATAACCGCAAAGTCGCGATAGCTGCGGCTTCCGTCTGCCACCGCAGCAGCAATCTGAGACGCAAGCAACTCCGCCTCAGCCTCAGCATTGCTGACGACGGTCAGACCAGGAGGACTTCCCTCCGGATTGTGAGTGAACAGCGGATTGCGATGCCGCCGCTGGTTGTGTGAGATGAGCCGCTCCGCGCATGCGACAATTGAACCAGTGCTGCGAAAATTCTGATCCAGGGACACGATTCGAGTCTGAGGAAAATCCTGTTCGAACTGCAGAATGTTTCCCGGCCGCGCACCTCTCCAGCCATAAATGGACTGATCCGGGTCTCCCGTCACACAGACATTTGGACAATGCTGCGAAAGGGCATGAACGATTCGGTACTGAGCAAGATTCGTGTCCTGATATTCATCCACAAGAATGAAACGAAACTGCAGATCCAGATATTCACGGAACTCAGGATTAGAACTCAACATCTCCACGACGTGCAGCAGGAGCGCGTCGAAGTCCACTGAGTTCTGCTGCAGAATCAGGCGTTCATATTCGGGGAAGACTTCATAGACAACAGCGTCCAGGGGGTCACCGATGCGTTCCTGATACTGTCTGCGAAACTGTTCTGCGCTGACCAGTTCATTGCGCTGCCGGCTGATCCGATTCAACACACGACGAGGATCGTGCATGGTGGTATCGAATCCGACATCCTTCATTATTGCGCGGACAAGCTGCACCTGGTCAGACGCATCCAGAATCGTGAAGTTGGATTTGAGTCCAACATGCTCCGGCCAGCGTCTGAGGACTCGAGAACAAAAGCGATGGAATGTGCTGACAAACACTCGCTGCCCTCTGACCAGTTGATCGACTCGTTCCGCCATCTCCCGAGAGGCTTTGTTCGTAAACGTCAGCGCGAGGATCTCTGATGGATGAACACCCTGTTCCACCAGTCGTGCGATACGGTGTGTGATGACGCGAGTCTTGCCGGACCCCGGGCCGGCAAGCACCATCAAAGGACCTTCAAAGTGGTCGACCGCTTCCTGCTGAACGTTCGTCAGTGACATCCGTTCTCTGATTCCTTTCTACTGTCCTTTGGTTGTTGAGAGCCATGAGAGCAATTCATGCACTTCGTCAACAGTGAGCGTGTTGAGCAGTCCGGCAGGCATCAACGAGGTCGTGGACGGGACAATTTCTTCGATATCCGCCTGAGGTACCTGAGTCAGCTTTGAAGGATTGAGGGCATCTGTTCGCAAACCAACCGACTTTGCACTCAGGTTCACAACCTGTCCCGTGACAGCCTTGCCCTCGACCGTTACGACAGTGACTGATCGATAGTCGCTGGGCACAGACTTTTCCGGATGCAGAATCGCTTCGAGTGCGTCGTGGGGGCTGAATCGACGACTCAGCGACGAAAGATCGGGACCAACGACACCCCCTCGCCCGCGAACCCTGTGACAACGAACACAGGTGGCCGCAGCAAACAGTTCTCTGCCACGGCGTTCGGTCGTTTGAGTTCCTGAAAAGGTATCCCACGGAACGTTCTTCGCGCTGATCAGGTCGGTCAGTTTCCACTTGCCAACCACAGGACGTGTCTCTGTGGGGGCCTGCTCCAGCGGAGCCTCAAACTGTATCAGCAGTTCAGCAAGCAGTTTGCGATCTTTGTCGCTCAACGCCTGATCGGCGTCATCCTTAATCTGTTTGACGACCACTCCATTTGACCTGCCTCCTGTCATGCCACGCGCGCTGCTGAGCCACTGGTAGTACGACACGCGACCAGCATCCGTCCAACCCTCTCTCACATTTCGAATCGTGGCGGCCACGTGGAACTGATCGACTTCGGAGGGCAATTCCGCCAGCAGCCGGAGCGAATCCGGAAGCGAGCGGGCTGGCGAAAGATACGTTGCCAGCTGACTGAGTTCTCGGACATGACGTGCATCAATCGTGTTCACATCAGCAGCCGCGTCGCTGTAAGCTTCGAGGAGTTGCCCTCGCAGTTTGGGAATTGCTTTGTCAGCAGTCAGATCACTGCGTGCCAGCAGTACTCCGATCACCCGGAGCAACTCAAGTTGCTGACCCGACGACAAACGACTGTAGGTGAATCGATCAACTGCCGATTCAATCGCGGACCACGCCACAGTCGACGAAGCACTATTCACGCGAATCAAAGCCAATAGTGCAGGAATCGCACTTGCAGGATCCTGTTCACTCAAAGCCCGCTGTGACCAGGATTTGACGGGCTGGTGCTCCAACGCAATCCGAGCGGCAAACCGAATATTGCGATCAGCGTGTCTGAGATTCGGCCAGATCGCATCAACGAAGTCTGGCGTTCCAGGCTGATGCATCGATTCGAGTGTTGCACGCAGTTCATGGAGTGTCGCACTCCCCTCAGCGGGCACTGGAATCGATTCATTGCCATCGTCTGGCTGGGCAAGCTCAGGAACATACCGAATCCGATAGACGTGCGACTGAACGCCGCGACCTCCCGTGACAAAGTACATCGCTCCGTCATGGGGATTGGCGACGAGATCAACAACCGGCAGCGGTGCGGTGCTGGCAAAGATTCTGTGATGAGCCCGATAGGAAGCTCCATTACGCACCACATCCGCTGCAAATATGCGGCCGTAACTCCAGTCACACAGAAACAGTCTGTTATTCCACGGTGCCGGAAAGGAGGTCTGATACCCAAATACCATTCCTGTCGGAGATCCCGGCCCCACGTCATGCACGGGGGGAAGACTATCGAAATACCATGTCGGCCATTTGCCGGATCCACTGCGCCAGCCGTACTCACCTCCGCTGACAACGTGGCAGATACGTGTGGGACGATACCAGGGCGTTCCGATATCAAATTCCATGTCGGCATCGAATGTGAACAGGTCTCCCTGCCTGTTGAAAGCAGCGTCGTAGATATTACGGAATCCGCAACACACGAGTTCCCAGTGTTCCCCTTTGAGATCCGTCCGAGCAACCCAGCCGCCGGGAGCCATCGTTTTGGCCGCGTGCCCACGACTGTCCGGAATTCGCGGCAGCAGCAGATCTTCATCCCAGTGCCGCGGCACTCGACTACCATCAAAGTCGCCCTTCGGGATACCGGCCATATTGCCGCAGATCAGATACAGCGACTCCCCATCCGGCGACGGAACAATGGCGTGATTTCCATGCCCGGCTCCCGGACCTGCTCCCGGCTCAATCGCCCTCAGGAGTTCGACCGAATCAAATACATCGTCGCCGTCCGTGTCCGTCACCGCATAGAGACCAGGTCCGGAGGCCGCTTTCCCATTGACCATCACATACAGGACATCTCGGTGGTACAACAGACCCATTGCTCGGCCGATCGGCAGAGCAATCTCTTCAACGATCGGAGCCGCATTCTGATTGAGAGTCAATCGGTAAAGACTCCCTGACTGAGCCGACGTGACGAGGCGCCCTTTGTTGTCGACCGCCATCGCGATCCAGGACCCCTGCTCCTTATTCGGGACCTCGTAAACAATTTCGGCAACGAAGCCGGGCGGAAGATCAAGATCGACCTGTGGCGTGGCGGCAGAGGCGTACGCGCTAAGGGCAAGGAGTATGCAAACGGTGCGGTTCATGTCTCGTGTTCAATCAGAGTAGAAGAACCGTGTTATCCCATGTCACCCTGATGAATTCCACCACACCATGCCGTCACGAAGACAGGGCGTTCCTCTTAGATGCGTTCAGCCGCCAGTTTGATCGCAGTCACAAGTGGCTGAATCACGTGTGCGTCCTGTAGAAGCACTGGATGGTGCAGCATGACCAGATTGTTGTGCAGCGCAGTCGCGTGAGGCAGGTCTCCGAGAGCACGGAAACGACGTTTGGCATGGATCAGGTGCAGGCCGGGGAACCCCTCAAACACAGCAGCTCCCGCGCGCTGACATCGGCTGCAGAATTCTTCCCGAGAATCGTGGTCCAGAAGAAATGCCAGTTTATAAAACGCGGGCAGATCTTCCTCCGCATGGTTCAACACAGGGCTGAACTCTTTGCAATCACCCAGTCCTTCAACAATCTGTCGGACACGTTCGCGTCGAGTCTCGTGACATCTCTTCAGCTGATCCAGTTGAGGACACAGAACGGCCGCCTGCATCTCAGACAATGGATAGGCGTCGTTTCCTCGTTGGGTATAAAGCCGAATCCGCTGATGGAACGTTTCGCTGCGAGTGACGACGGCGCCTCCACGACCAGCAGTCAGCAGCTTGCTGCCCCCAAAACTGAAGACGCTGATATCACCCGCTGTCCCGGCAAGCACACCATCATGAATCGCTCCCGGTGACTGACAAACATCTTCGACCACAGGAACGTCATGCTGAGCCGCAAGTTCTCGGATCTCTGAGACCGGGGCAAAGCATCCATGCAGGTGAGAACAGATGATTGCTCGTGTTCGGTCAGTCAACGCCTCTCGAATTTGTTGTGGATCGGGAACCGGGAATCCCTGTTTCACATCGGTCAACACAGGAGTCGCCCCCAGCAGAACGACATTTGCAAAGTTTGCTTTGTAGTCGTACGCAGCCATGATGACCTCGTCACCATCGCTGACACCTGCCGCTCGAAGCGCGAGTTCAACCGCAGATGTTCCGCTGCTGCACAGAGTCACGAATTCAGACTGATGCAGGTCTGCCAGTTTCTGCCGGAGATGAGCACAGTGCGGCCCGTGATAGCGCCCCCATGAGCCGTCCTCCAGCATCCCTTCAAACACTTTCTGGATCGCCGGATCCGAAGGTGGCCATGGCGGGCTGGTACCGTGACGATCAGAAGAGGGCTCCGTCATGATTCGTCTGAAACCTCAGTGGCCCCTTCATCGCTGGAATCATCGCCTGAGTCCTCGGACTGAGCCGGAGTATCAGGCGGTGGCACACAGACCTGAATCTGCTCACCTTCGAGCCGTACCTCATATGTAGGCGTCTTAATTCCACTGTTTGAGTTGTCCAGCCACGTGCCATCCTTAATGCTGAAACACCATGCATGCCACGGACACATCACGCTGCCGTCGTCAGCCACCGGCCCTTCCGACAGGGAAGCCCCCATATGTGGGCAGAAATCGTTGATGGCAAAGTATTCGCCCTGATGCTGGAACACGCCGACCATGGTGCCATTGACGGGAAAACAGCGACCCTGACCTTCCGGGATGTCTCCGGCTTTTGCGACGCTCTGAAAATCCGACATTTGTCCTCCGGGATTGTGCAATTGGTGGAACCTGACGCCAATTTCGCAGTCCTTGTGAAGTCCTTGCGGCAGGCACTGTCGCCCGCATTCTATCCAACGCTACAATCCGTGCGAATTCAGAAACAGCTCACCTTGTCTGCAAGTCTGTTTTTGGCCACTCTCCCCACCTGACTGTCGAACTCATGTTTGTTGATCGCGTGACCCTGTACTGCAAAGCCGGCGACGGCGGAAACGGCTGCAGTAGCTTCCGTCGCGAGGCACATGTCCCTCGCGGTGGACCAGACGGCGGAGATGGCGGTCGCGGTGGAAGTGTCATTATCCAGGCGGACCGCAATCTGGGCTCGCTGGGCAATCTCGTCGGGCACAAACACTGGAATGCGGAACGAGGGGCCCACGGCCAAGGCAGCCTAAAAACCGGAAAGAGCGGTCAGGACACCGTGATTCTTGTTCCTCCGGGCACGCTGGTCCGGGACGTTGAACACGGACATCTGCTGAAAGACCTGCAGCTGCACGGCGACAGCGTGACAATCGCCAAAGGGGGCTATGGCGGTCGTGGTAACAAACGCTTCGCCACAGCAATTAATCAGGCTCCACGTGAATGCGAACAGGGTGCCCCCGGTGAATCCCGCGATGTGCAGCTGGAACTCAAGCTCATCGCGGATGTGGGACTTGTTGGAAAGCCAAACGCCGGAAAGTCCACTCTGCTTAGCCGCATGTCACGGGCGACGCCGGAAATCGCTGACTATCCCTTCACAACCAAATACCCAAATCTCGGGCTTGTCCAGGTCAGCCTTGATCATGAATACGTGCTGGCAGATATTCCCGGCCTTATTGAAGGTGCCGCCGACGGAGCAGGACTGGGCCACGAGTTTCTGCGTCACGTGGAGCGAACCCGCTTACTCGTGCATCTGATAGAACCGTCCCCCATGGATAATTCTGACCCGATGGGGAATTACGATCAGATCCGAGCAGAGCTGGAGCAATACAATCCGCGCCTGGCACGACGGCCGGAAATCCTGTGCGTCACCAAGGCAGAACTGCCGGATGCTGAGACCTGTGCAGAATTATTGCGGGAAACCAGCGGCAAAGACGTACACTTAATCTCAGCCGCCACCGGTCACGGACTTCCTGAGTTAAATCGCATGGTCGTCGAACGGTTGGCAGAGCTGGAGGACGATGTTTCTTCTTTCGATGAATCGGCCGTGCCCGCAGACTGACAGACGGACCTCATGAAAATCCTGCTTGCGAACCCACGAGGATTCTGTGCCGGCGTCAATATGGCGATCGAATGCCTCGATGAAGCCATCCGGCGAGTGGGCCCCGGAATTTACGTTTATCACGAAATCGTCCATAACAAGTACGTGGTCGATCGGTTCACCAACCAGGGCGTCACCTTTGTTGACTCACTGGACGAAGTGCCACACGGGTCAATTCTGCTGTTTAGTGCTCACGGCGTGTCCCCCCAGATTCGCAGAATTGCACGCGAACGCAGTCTGCAAACCGTGGATGCAACGTGCCCGCTGGTCACGAAGGTTCATCTTGAAGCCATTCGGTACGCAAATGCCGGATACAACATCATCCTGATTGGGCACGAAGGACACGACGAAGTCATCGGGACGATGGGGGAAGCCCCCGAAAGCATCACACTGGTTGAGTCCCCCGATGAAGTCTCGGGACTCCCCTTCGGCGAGAACGACAAACTGGCGTATCTCACACAGACGACACTCAGCGTGTCCGAGGCGGGTGACGTTATCAACGCACTGAAGGAACGCTATCCGCAGATTGAGTCGCCCAAAAAAGAAGACATCTGCTACGCCACGACGAACCGTCAGGAAGCGGTACACATGCTCGTGGAGTCAGCCGACGTACTCATCGTGCTCGGCAGTCAAAACAGCAGCAACAGCCGGCGGTTGATGGAAATCGGAGCCTCTCGCGGCGTGCCATCGTACCTCGTCGACGGCGCCGCGGACCTCGAACTTGAATGGTTTGAAGAAGGAGCGAACGTTGTGGTGACCGCAGGAGCAAGTGCTCCGGAAATCGTCGTCAACGAATGTATCGATTACCTTAAAGAGCACTTTAATGCGGAAGTGTCTGAAGAAACTCTGCGGGAAGAGCACGTTCACTTCAACCTGCCCAAAGAACTGCTACAGCTGACACCTGCAACAGACAGCAATTAGTGGACCGTGCGCTGGCAGGTCGACGAACACAATCCGCGGGCAGGCAACTCTCCACGCTCACGAGCGGAGATGTAAGGACGCCGAGCCCGGCTACAGTTGCAAACAACTCAGACGAAACAGAGGAGAGCCTATGGCTGTGGCGGCGGTTCCACTGCATCGTCGCCACCACCGGACTGCCGATCGGCGTCGGCTTTGTTCAACGCCTGCAGGTATGAACGCGCGGCCGCCTCAATAATATCGGTACTCACGCCTTTGCCGAGGTAGTGCCGACCCATCACATTGATGGTCACCCGCACCTCACCCATGGCGTCTTTGCCCTGCGAGATGCTGCGAACACTAAAGTCCTCCAGCCGTGCGGGCAAATCAATCACGCGTTCCAGGGCACGAAACACAGCATCGATCGGACCATCTCCAATCGCTGCATCACAGCTGACAGGTGCTTCGTCACACTGCAGTTCCAGAGTTGCAGTGGGAATCGCCGAAGAGCCTGCAGAAGTGTGAAAGCTGACGAGCTTCCAGCGATCCGGAGCATCCACCATTCGACTGTCGATCAGCGCAATGATGTCTGAGTCGTAGACTTCCTTTTTCTTGTCAGCCAGCACAATGAAGTCATCAAATGCCCTCTGCATTGCGTCATCGTCGAGGTCAAATCCCAATTCCCTCACGCGATCGCGAAACGCGTGACGACCACTGTGTTTGCCCAGGACGAGATTCTGCCCCGAATACCCGACATCTTCCGGACGCATGATCTCGTAGGTTGACCGTTCCTGCAGAATACCGTGCTGGTGAATTCCGGCTTCGTGAGCAAACGCATTTTGTCCAACGATCGCCTTGTTACGCTGCACTTTCATGCCGGTAATGTTGGAGACCAGTCGACTCGTCGGAAACAGACGCTCCGTATTGATCTTCGTGTGAACTCCGTAGTAGTCCGCACGGGTTCTCAGGGCCATCACGACTTCTTCCAGAGCCGCGTTACCTGCGCGTTCTCCCAGACCGTTGATTGTGCACTCGACCTGCCGTGCCCCGGCCTCAATTGCGGACAGACTGTTAGCCACCACCAGCCCCAGATCGTTATGACAGTGGGTGCTGATCACTGCCTGCTCGATGTTGGACACATTCTCCTTGAGGGTTCGAATCACTTTGAAATAGTGATTCGGAGTCGCATAGCCGACCGTGTCCGGGATATTGACCGTGGTGGCGCCCGCTTCGATGGTGCGTTCGACAACTTCGCACAGGAAGTCGAGTTCAGTTCGAGCCGCATCTTCGGGTGAGAACTCAATGTCGTCGCAGAATTCTTTTGCGTCCTTCACGGATTCGACGGCCCGACGGATAATTTCGTCCTTATCCATCTTGAGTTTGTGCTCACGATGAATGGCGCTCGTTGCCAGAAAGACGTGGATACGTCGTTTCTCTGCGCTCTCGAGAGCTCCTTTGGCTTTGGCAATGTCATCAGGGCGACTGCGTGCCAGGCCGCAGATCGTGGAACGATCGCCAAACCGCTCTGCCACAAGCTTGACCGCCTCAAAATCACCAGGGGATGCAATCGGAAAGCCCGCCTCAATGACGTCCACGCCGAGTTCCACCAAAGCGTTGGCCACTTCCAGCTTCTCTTTGGTGTTCATACTGCAGCCGGGAGACTGTTCGCCGTCCCGCAGTGTGGTGTCGAAAATGATGATTTGATCGCCGGTCATTGGATTTAATCCTCGATTGCGAGGGAGTGCCTCAAAGCAGACCGCTGCCGGTCCATTAAAAAACCCTGAGGCAGAACCTCAGGGTTTGTGTATTTGTTTGCTGACGTACCTGAGGCGGGCTTCACGAAGGAAGCAGAAGGAGGCTCAGGTTTAGCAGCTGATTGGTCATGCAGGCACTCTACATCCAGGCTGACAAACGGTCAACCACCATCCTGCCTCATGACACATTCATTTGAAAATGGTTCGCTCCGGCAATCGAAGATTCGACGGGCGATGAAGACACAATCACTTCACGCAGTGCCCCGATGAATGGCCCGCGATGGAAGGCCAGACGCTCTCACTTCGGCGACACACAGGCAGGCAGAGCCACCCGCTCGATAAACAGACACCCTTCGTTCTGTTGAACCGAACCTGGTTCGCGTCGCGATCCGTCGGCATTCAATGCCCACCAACAATTCCGTCAATTGCTGCCTTGAAGCCGGCGAATCCCTGAAATCGCTCTTGGTGCGGATTCCCCGATACATTTACAATCCGGGCGTTCTCACATGATCAGAGTTCAGGGAAGAAGTCTGCTGCTGAGAACAATATGCACCCGCACGCAGGAGGCCAGTTGTGGAGCAAGTCGTTGTTGTGGGCGTGGACTCAGTCGCAGGACGCGCCATCGCCAGTCAGTTAGGGACCGGTTCAACTATTAAGGAGTTTCGGTCCACAGACATTTCCTCCACCCTCCTCAAATCCGCACTCGCAGATGCTGATCTGCTTGTCTTTTGCGGAGGCGCTTCAAGATCGTCATGGGACCCCGGTTTCGGTGACCTGACTCCTGAAGAAGAGTGGCTGTCGATCGCTCTTGATGCCTGCACCCCAGAATGCCAAATCGTATTTGTCTCCAGCGATATCGTGTTCGACGGCCCATGGGTATTTCATGATGACGAAAGCAGTGCCGTCTCCGCAGATGAGCCAGCTTCCAGCATCCGACAGTTTGAATCGCAGGTCGCTGCTCGCCGCAACAGCCTTGTGATTCGCACCAATGTACTTGGCTTCGCAGGCCAGACAGGATTCGCCGGCCGAGTTGTCGATCGTCTGGAGACGGGCGAATGTGAGCACGTTCCGGGGCGCAGCTACGCAACGCCGATCGCAGCCTCTGAGTTCGCAGAACTGGTCGGACAGCTTCTCAACTGTCATGCCACAGGATTCATTAATGTCGCTGGCGCTGAACGCACCAGCCCGTGGCGTCTGGGCACAGCACTTGCCTCTGCACTGGGCCACTCTTCTGATGCGCTGCTTCCGGAAGAGTCCTCGCCGGTTGTCGAACATTCACTTCGCTGTCAACGCCTGCGTCAGGAGTTTGACCTGACAGTTCCAGTCCTGCGACAGACAATTGACCGACTGGTCGACGAACTCCAGGCTCAGCAGCAGGCGGCTCATCCAACTCGCGAATTCGCGCCCGCGGCTGCGTAGCGAGCAAAGGTCCAGAAAGAGGAGCCGGACCTCGCGGCACTCGCTTCGCCCCACAGGAAGTGGGCCGGGGTGAGTGACGAGGGCCCCTGACCTCCCGCGTTGAAAATCATCCAAACGACAGGTAGCGCGCCTGCTTTTGACGACCGCTCATCTGGTCCCGACATCAACGATTCTCGGAATCTGATTCCCACCACGCAATTGCGGCTTTGGTTTTCCGGTCCAGCGAGTCAGCCGGTTCCCCGAACGCGCGACCCGAATTGGAGATCAGCGTCTTCAGGGTCAATTCCTGATGCCTGCTGTCCCCCTGTTTCTGAAACTGTCTCAGCAGATCAACCAGGACCTGCCCGGCGCGGCGATCCTGCATGTATTCCAGGACGTCGCAAACATGCTGCAGATCGCCGCCGTCTTTTACAAACTCCAGCGTCCTGCGGACCATCTTTGATGTATGTGCACCACGACCATACTGACGAATATTGCTGCGGGCCATTTCTCGCAGTGACGCATGTTCTGAGAACAACGCTGCTGCCACGATTTCCTCGGCAACCGGGTCCTTATGATGGACCAGCAGCATGATCAGTGCCTGGCGAAGATCCATCTCCTCTGCCTGCTTCCAAAGTAACACCAGCGATTTTGCGGGAACCTCGACTTCTGCTCGGTAAAGAGCACACGCGATCATGACCTGCTGAGCCAGAGACGTCTGCGGATCATCGATTCGCTTCGGCAGATCCCTGACGATGCCCAGACTGTGGATGGCGGCCAGGGGGCCGGGAACAAGCCAGCGTGTCTCAGACCTTTCCGCCTGTGCAAGCAGAATGGGAACCAACAGCGGGTGCAGTGACGAACGATAGTCTGAAGCGTAAACACGATACCCGCCCTTTAACAGGGACTCAACGGTGCCCGCACGCAGCGGCGGTGTTCTTCCCATCCCCATCGGCTCAACGTGAGACACCACCTTCAGAAGTTCCTCAACGACAGCGATTCGCTGAGTCTGTGTCATGTCATCGATGCTGACGGTGAGTTGATCACGGTAGTTGCACCACCATTCCCTGGCAACGACCTCCGGATCCTCACCGATCTCCTCGCCAGTGAGTATTCGGAAAGACTGCAGAACCTCCGATTTGAAGTTATTGTGATTGACGTCCTCATCCAGCAGAAGAATCAGAAACAGGGGAATCGCTGCCTTTGAACGTGAACTGCGAATCAACTGCACTGCTTCATTGTAGGCCGTCCATGTGCTGCCCTGCTGAGCATCAAAGCGCAGCAACCGATCTGCCTTTTCCAGGTTCTTTTTGACCTGAGCAGGTACGTTGGCGATCAATCGTTCATAGTCGCGTTTGAGTTCAAGCACCAACGGAGAGAACTGACGCGGACCAAACTTCTGAGCCCAGGTCGTCACGTCTTTGTCTGCCTCGGAAGCAGTCCACTTCAGCAGCCGCACTACAAATCGATCAGACAGGTTGTAGTTGTGCCCGTAATCATCATACCCAAGGTGAAATGTGACCCGGCCTTTGCCGACGTTCGAGATTAACACTGTTGGAGTGCTGTCCTCGCCGGAAGTCTTGGAAATGACGGTCCAGTCTTCACTCAATTGATTGATGTGCCCCCGAGGGTAGGGCAGGTCCGTCTTCTTAACATCGTAAGCCAGCGGATGTGGTTTTCCCGGCGCATAGACAATCACTGACTCCGCGCCGCCGGTTCGAGCATACCGGCGAAGATTAACGGAATGAGGCAGAAGGGTGAGGGCCGGACGATTGTCAGCGTCGCCGTCAACGTCCGGACTGGCAAACATCATGCCTCCGCCCGCCTTAAGATACTCAAGGTACGTCTCACGAAGTCCGGCAATCCCGTCAAGCTGTCCCCAGCCGGTGGAGAAGCATACGACGTCAAACTTCCTGAGCTCTTCCAGTGGCAGATTGGCCGGGATGTAGTTCCAACGCGCTCCCAGACGATTCAATCGCCGTTCCATGTCGGCGGTGGATTCCAGCTCGACCCGGAACAGTCCAATTCGCAGGCGGGTGTCAGAATCACTGACGGCAGTCTGCACAGCGTTCTGAAGTATCGGGTCCGGAGTAACAGACGAGTCTAATGCTGAGGCTGTCTTCTGTTCGGGGGCGGACGGAGCAGAATTGTCTGCGCAACCTGGCAGAGTGATTATGGCCAGCAAAATGGTCAGCTTCAGATTCATACTCGACCTCCGACAGTGACAGTCAAAAGGAGTCCACAGACAAGACCTGAAATCTCGCAGGAAACGGTTTCAGGGCACTTCTGAAGGAATCCGAACGCAAATTGAGTTCAAATCATTTCCCTGAATGCCGTCGCGTGCGAGAATCCTACCCGATTGGGCGACCGAAGTGAGTATTCGTGTTCGCCAGAGCTCCTTTGCTTTTAAGCCTCCCGCAAGATCCATGCGTAATTTTTTGCTTTGTCTGACATTCTGTGTTTCTCTGGTTCCGCTATTCGCTCAGGAAGATGTGTTGATTGAAGCGGAAAGTTTCGACACCTCCGGAGGCTGGAAACTCGACACCCAGTTTATCACTGAAATGGGGTCGCCCTACCTGCTCGCTCATGGACTGGGTCGTCCGGTCACAGATGCCACCACCGAAATCACACTTCCGGCCGCTGGCAAATGGAATGTGTACGTCAGAACGAAAGACTGGGTCGCGCGCTGGAAGGCTCCGGGCACTCCCGGTCGGTTTCAGCTGCTGGTCAACGGTAAGCCTGTCAAAGAGACGTTTGGCACCAAAGGGAGCGTTTGGCACTGGCACGCTGGCGGGGCGATCGAAGTTGAGAACCCGAAGGTTTCTTTGACCCTCCATGACCTGACAGGCTTTGACGGGCGGTGC
>CAJWGB010000177.1 GCA_913031625.1 uncultured Planctomycetaceae bacterium
ACACGAATGGTTGTTTTGGCGGTAGGAACTCAGAAGGATCCCGCCGGAAATGTCCACCAGATTCCTGCGCCGGCGGATGCCCGAGTCACGATGATTCTGGAAGGCGCGCTCCTCAAGCTCTCGCATACGGCGCCCGAACTCACCGTTGCGATTGGGAGTTCCTTCGAGATTCCGGTTCGTATCGATCGGGCTTCAACACTACAGCAGCCTGTCAGGATCCAACTTGCGGCAGACCCCCGCATCGCCGAATACCTTGAACTGAATGAAGAAGTAACCCTCAACATTGATCAGGATTCAGCGACATTGAAGATCAACACCAGGGGTGCCGCTCAACCTGGCGGTCGGTGGCCCGTCCGGCTTGAAGCAACGTGCCTGCAGGATGACCGCTGGACCGTTCTTTCCGAGACCAGCGTTGAAGTTGAGTTCATTCCGTGATGCAATAGACCTCCTGCCGTCGCATCCCACCTCCTCAATCTCATTCGGATTCAGCTCATGAGTGAGCGTCCTTGTACGTCCTCAGGACTGCCTCTCGTTCTAAGTGTCCTGTCCGCCATTTGTATTCCCTGCATGGCCGATGAAGTGCAGCGGGAGCGAGAGCGCGTGCAGGCCGAATTCAGAACGTCCACACTTCCGTTTCTGCAGAAGTTCTGCCTTGATTGTCATGGCAGTGAAGATCCGGCTGCAAAGCTGGATCTCAGCAAATTTCGAACTGCCGAGTCTGCTGCTGAACATCATCAGACGTGGGAGATCATTCGACTGCGTGTCGCTTCGGGTGATATGCCCCCCAAAGATGATGCTGAAGTGCCGAACGATAAATCTCGGGCCTCATTCGTCTCGTGGATTGAATCGATGAAACGCACGGAATCGCAACGCCGGGCGGGTGACCCCGGAGCTGTGCTTGTCAGGCGTCTGAGCAATGAAGAGTACAACAACAGCATCCGGGATCTGACGGGAGTCGACATTCGGCCAACCCGCACGTTTCCCGTGGATCCGGCAAACGAAGCCGGGTTCGATAACTCAGGCGAGTCGTTGATGATGTCGCCGGCCCTGCTGCAGAAGTATCTCGATGCGGCTCGTGAAGTTTCAGACCATCTTGTGCTGCGACCTCAGGGGATATCCTTTGCACCTCACAAAGTCACAACGGATACCGATCGCGATAAGTACTGTGTGAAACGAATTGTGCAATTCTATGAGCGGCAGCCTGTGGACATTTCTGAATACCTGCTGGCAGCATGGCAGCAACCGCAGGACCGTGAACAAACAGGCGGTCTGAGCCCCAAATACCTTGCCATGATCCGTGACTATCTGGGCGGAGATGCTCCCGTCGGCCCCGGCAGTCTGGTCAAAAGCAGGTGGCAGGAATTGGCGGAGTCACTGGCGCCTTCAAATCCGGCTGATGTTGTTAAGGCCCGCAGGGAGTTCCAAACGCTCGCAGCACAAATTCAGACCATTCGAGAACAGCTGAGTCCTCAGCCGAGCAACCTGAATCTGAATGGCAGCCACGTAGGTTCGCAGCCCTTCGTACTTTGGAAGAACGATCAGTATGCCGCAGGGCGCCGGACGTTCGCACGCACGCGATTGAAGGCCCCCCCCGAGCAACTGCCGGAAGCTGCCACATTTGCACAGCAGCTTGAGCAGTCGATCCTGCTACCCGAAGATTCGGCCAACCACGAAGAGTTCTACAAAGAGCTGGACGCGTTCTGCTCGGTTTTTCCGGATGCGTTCTTTATCAGCGAACGTGGGCGTGACTACGTCGAGGACTCAAAGAAGCAAATGGGAGAAAAAGGCCGCCTGTTGAGTGCTGGCTTTCACAGCATGATGGGGTACTACCGGGACGACGCTCCGTTATACGACATGATCCTCAGTAGTGCTCAGCAGAAAGAATTGGACCTGCTGTGGCAGGAGCTCGACTTTGTCGCGTCAGCACCCATGCGACAGTACGTCGGGTTCCTCTGGTTTGAACGTACGGATTCCCGTTACATGCGGGAACCACAGTTTGATTTTGCTCGCCCGGAGAACAAAGACTCGCAATCACCGGAAATGATCGAACGACTCACGAAGGCGTACCTCGAACGAGCTGTCCGCGAAGGTGGCAGTCCCACTGTCCTCAAGGCGATTGAAGACTACTTCCACAAGATCAATGACCAGATTCGCAGCGTCGAACGCTGGCGGAAGGCTGCGGAAGAAGGCCATCTGAAGGCAGTTATTCGCCTTGCGAACCGAGCATGGCGGCGCCCTTTGACGACTGCCGAACAGAACGAACTGCGAGAGTTCTATCATAGTATGGTTGAAGAAGGGGCCACGCACGAAGAGGCCACTCAGGACACCCTGGTTTCGGTGCTGATGTCGCCGCTGTTCAATTATCGAGTCGACCTGCTTGCCGGCAGCCCTGAACCGGTTGCTCTGTCAGACATCGACCTCGCAAGTCGGCTGAGTTTCTTCTTATGGAGCAGCCTGCCTGATCAGCAACTGATCGACGTGGCGGTGAAGAAGCAGTTGACTCAGCCGGACGTCCTGAAGTCTCAGCTAAAACGCATGATCGGTGATTCACGTGTACGGGGATTTGTGACTGAGTTTACAGGCAACTGGCTGGACTACCGCCGCTTTGAAGAGCACAACAGTGTCGACCGTAAACGTTTCCCACAGTTCACTGATGAACTGCGAACGGCGATGTTTGAGGAACCGGTTCACTTCTTTCAGGACCTGCTCCAGCGTGACGGTCAGATTGAAGAACTGCTGACGGCGGACCACACATTTGTGAGTCCGATTCTGGCAAACCACTATGGTGTGCCGGTTCCGGATGGAACCGGACCGGATGAGTGGTTTCGGGTCCGGAACGCGAGCCAGTACGGGCGCGGAGGACTTCTGCCGATGTCAGTGTTCCTGACAAAGAACGCTCCGGGCCTGAGGACGAGTCCTGTGAAGCGCGGCTACTGGGTTGTGCGTCGTGTCCTTGGTGAGCACATTCCCGCACCTCCTCCCAATGTGCCAGACCTGCCGGAAGATGAATCTGCACTTGGCGACCTGACACTGACTCAGGTTCTTGCTCGTCATCGCGACCATAAAGCATGTGCCGGATGCCACAATCGATTTGACGCTGTCGGAATTGCTTTCGAAGGATTCGGACCGGTGGGCGAGCGGCGTACGGTTGATCTGGGTGGTCGTCCCGTGAGCGTGACAGCCGAGTTTCCTGGCGTACGAGGAGTCACCGCAGATGCTCGAACCGGAGACGGGATTGACGGGCTGCGTCATTACCTGGTGCACCACCGGCGGGAGGAATTCGTGGATAATTTCTGCCGGAAGCTGTTATCGTATGCCCTTGGTCGGACATTAATTCTGCCCGACGATCTGCTGGTCGAAGAGATGAAACAGAAACTGGCAGGCAATGACGGCCGAATCTCTGCTGCTCTGGAGTGTATTGTGACCAGCCCACAGTTTCTGACCAGGCGTGGTCGATAGCTCTGACATCGATCTGTTGAGGGGACAAACATGAATCAGGCAGACAAACGAAGTTCAGTTTCGCGCCGCAAAGTACTTTATGGTGCGGGTGTTGCCATGGGACTGCCATGGCTCGAATCGGTCGCTGCATGGGGGGTACGGCCGGATGCTGATCCGTTTCCGAAACGGTTTGCCGCTCAGTTCATGGCGTGTGGAATTCATCCTCATCACTGGTGGGCCAAAGGCGAAGGCGCTGACATGGAGCTCAGCAGGTCGCTGGCTCCGCTCGAGTCAGTGAAGACGAAGCTCAACGTAATTCAGGGTCTGTTCAATAAGAACGCGACAGGTGTGGGAATCCATCCCGGGCAAACCGGCAACATTCTATCCGGTGCTTCGCTGCAGAAGGGAGCAGAACTGCGCGGAGGTATCAGTGTCGACCAGGCAATGGCCAATGTAATCGGGCAAGATACTGTTCAGGCGAGCCTTGTGCTTGGCTGCGAACAGCCCATCACGGGCTATCACGAGACCAATTTTTCGATGGCGTACAGTTCGCACATTTCCTGGCAGAACGCGACTTCCCCTGTCCCGATGGAAGTGTATCCCTCGTTGGCATTCGACAGCCTGTTTGATAATCGAGGCAGTCGCCGCAACCAGAGTGTTCTGGACCGTGTTCGGGAACACGCCTCAAGCCTCAGTCGTCAGGCCAGCTCAGGCGACCGCACTAAGCTTGATGAATATCTCACGAGTGTCCGAGAGGTAGAAAGAAAGATTGAACGGCTGCGGGCTGCTCAGGACAAGGCGGCTGATCGCGCAAAGATTAACGGAAAAAATGTTCTGGACATGAAGCGTCCGGACAATGGTTTGCCGGAAGACATCAGGGAACACATGAAACTGATGTGTGACATTATCGCACTGGCGTTTCAGACGGATAAGACCCGAGTCGCCACGCTGCTGCTTTGCCGCGACATCTCCGGCCTGTTCTATCCGTTCCTGAATGTTCGCAAGGCACATCATTCCGCGTCACACAGCGACACGAATGACGACTGGGAACGTGTTTCACGCTACTACTGCAGCCAGCTGGCGTACCTTGCCGGGCGACTCGATGCGATGCCGGAAGGAGACGGCACCGTGCTGGATCACTCGTGTCTGTTGTGGATCAATAATATGTGGTCCGGCACAAAACACGATTCCCAAAAGGTCCCGGTTCTGACAGTCGGCGGACTGGACGGCACACTGGAGACAGGCCGCGTCCTTGACTATCTGGATGCTGGTGATGAGAACCGCAAGCTGTGCAGTCTCTACCTGTCGCTGCTGAACAAAATGGGCATTCCGGCGACGAGCTTCGGCGATGCGGACAAGGCTCTGGAAGTCTGAACCAGCATCTGAGTAAAGAGCTGCTGTGCACCATTCTCTGTGTTCTTCGTGATTAATCGGAGAGTCATACAATCCCGCAGCGACAGCAGTCGGCAGCAATTCGATTATCCGGAAGGTCCTCTGGTCCCGTAGCCAGAGTCGTAAGACGTCAATCTGGCATCAGGAAACTGCATAAGGTCTTACGACTTCAGCTACACCGGCCGAGGATCACCACAAAAGCCACAGAGATTCACGGAGTGAGACTAATGCCGGCAGGGGACGCAGTCTGCCGTCGGAATCGGGCGGAAGAACAACAGCTTTCCGAGAATCAGCGGATGCTTGCCCCAGCGTTCTGACTGAATGAGCTCCTGCCCCGTCCATTCGAGGTTTTGTGTTGTCGCGTCCCGTATGTAGTGCAGGAAGAACGGTGTATCACAGGAGATCGGTGCCACGATTCGACGCAGTTCAAAGAACGTAATCACGCGTCCGTTTCCCAGCTCATTGACTCGTTAGCGCTCATGGGGCCGCTGCAGATATCTCTGAATCGATCTGGAAACGCATTTGGGGAATGCTGCCAATTCCCCGTTAAACAGAACACCCCTTTCCGGTTCGCCCACCAGACGCAGGCAAAGACTCTGAAAGGGCAGTGATGAGCAGCCGCATGCAGACAACCTCCGCGCGCACGAATCCAATCGATGGACGCGTCGTCTGGGCACCGGCGAAATCTCTCTGGTTCACCAGCATGGCTGCCGTTTATCTGGCCTTCGGACCGTCCACATTCTCGTGGTCTGCACTGGTCGTGGCTGGATTGTTGACCGGCTTCACAGTCTGTGTTGGGCATTCTGTTGGGTTTCATCGCCTGCTGATTCACCGCAGCTTCGCATGTCCGCGCTGGGTCGAGTACCTTCTGGTGACGACTGGGGTGCTCGTGGGGATGGGCGGTCCTCGAAAGATGCTCAGGATGCATGACAGTCGCGACTGGGCCCAGCGACTACCGGAATGCCATCCATTCTTTCGGCACAGCAGCAACATTCTGAGAGACTGGCTGTGGAACCTTCACTGCGAACTACGTCTTGCTCATCCGCCCGATTTCCGTCCGGAAGAACGGGTTACGGGTTCTCGGTATTATCGGTTCCTCGATCACACATGGATGCTGATGCAGCTCCCGCTTGCCGCGCTCCTTTATGCTCTGGGCGGTATACCATTCGTCGTTTGGGGGATCTGCGGCCGGATTGTGCTGTCCCTGACAGGTCACTGGCTGATTGGATATATCGCGCACAATACGGGCGAACGTGACTGGCACGTTGATGGAGCTTCCGTACAGGGATTCAACGTCCGTGGGCTGGGGCTGATCAGCATGGGAGAAGCATGGCATAACAATCACCATGCATTCCCGGAGTCTGCTCGCCTGGGACTGGAAGCCAGTCAGCCGGACCCGGGATGGTGGTTTGTGTGCCTGCTGGAGCGAATCGGTCTCGCATCCGAATTGAATGAACCGGGTGACCTGCCCGAGCGAGCGGAACTTCAATCGTTCCCCAATACAAAGCCTCGGTCTGCTTCGGCCACGTGAATGTACAAGTGCAATAGAGCAGCCGTTCCGGCAGGACCCGCAATGGAATCGTTGCCCATTGCCCGCCGGGAAACCGGATCTAACGACGTGCGTCGTTGGGGAGCCTTACTATCTGGCAGCAAGGACACGGGAACGTCCGGGTGAAACGCACCGTCTAATCGCTCGTTGACAACCGAGGCCTCGTGGCCATCGGCCAGGCTGTGCTGAACGCAGCGGAGACAATCGTGGCCACAAGTGACAATGATGAATGCGATTTCCTGGTCCGCGAGGCATCAGCTTTGCAAACACAGGATTTGCCCGCACTCACGCTCCGGGATACAGAGATCTCAATTCGCTCAAAACGGAAACTGTTCGTCGATTTCAGAATCCGAGAGTTCCACCAGAAATGGAGCAAGCCGGGATACGATGACGTCCATCAGCTGCCGCCCCTTGTCCGCTGTTGCCGGGTGAGGATTTCCGGATCCTGTGTTCGTTGTTAACAGGTGCCAGTCTCTGGTGATACTCACCCAGCCATTATTGATCGCGTCGAAACGCGTCGGATTGACAGCCCCGTCATCTGCAACAATGCTCCCGTCGTCATTCTTCAGGACAAACTGATCAAAGAAAGCGAGTCCCAGTGCGGTTTCCATTTCGCCGGCATGATCTCCGGCCTCTTCAAAGATGTCCTTCTGAACATCTGCGGTGATACCACGAAACCAGTCACACAAAAATATGCGAACGGGAGTCTGTCCATTCAGCTCTCGTAACAGCGGCTTAAAGTCGTTGCCGCCGTGACTGTTGAGAATCATCAGTTTGTGAATTCCATGACCCGCCAGTGAATCCACAAGGTCACGGATAATCAGTCCCAGTGTCGTGGGGTTCACGTTCATCGACAGACGACACTTTGCCTGGTTGGTCTCTGTGCCGTAAGGGATCGCCGGCAGCATCACGACCTTTGCGCCAGCATTCCATGCCGCCTCACACACATGAGCCCCAATGATTTCAGCCTGCAGAGTGTCTGTTCCATATGGCAGATGCAGGTTGTGGGGTTCGGTGGCTCCCATCGGCAGAACGGCTACCTGGTACTCAAACTCTTTCACATGCTGCCAGTTGGTCTCGGCGAGAATCCAGGGTCTCATTGTTTGCGGTTATCCCTTCTTTCGAATGCGGACAATCCCGTCCCAGTCTGACGGGGCTGTTCGCCCGTGTTGAGTAATCTGCAGCGCAAGAAAATCCTGTGCTCTGTCATCAGCCGGCATGTTGTGAAGAAAACGCCACGCTGCCTGCCAGTCCCCATCAATGAAGCTCTCCACCCCCTGCTCGAAATCAGCAAGGTGCTGACTGCTCAGCTGTGGCATCACGGATTCCGGAGGCACAAGCTCACTGACCGTAAGTTCGTTGTCCATTCCGTACGGAAGTACCTTCAGCAGTCGCCGGATTCGCCCCTCAAAGCCGGTCGAATCGGCTCGAATGAGTGCGTCCAGTTTGTCATCAATCAGAATGGGAACATGTAGCTGACGAGTCATCCCTTCGAGACGACTGGCGAGGTTCACGACAGGCCCAAATACAGTCACCTTGACCTGTTCGCGAGTCCCGATCTTGCCGGCAACCGCTCGCCCATGTGCAATCCCGATACTGGTTTCGAAATTGGCCAGAGGAGAGTCCGGATCTACCTGGGCTTTGGCGAACTGTTCACGAATCGCCAGAGCAGCACGGCATGCATTCAAAGCCGCTTCATCACTGTCGATCGGCCAGCCCCAGAACCCCAGTGCTGCGTCTCCCTGAAAGTCTCCGGTGACTCCACCGAACCGCAGAATCTGACTCGTCATCACCTCCAGAGCCAGACTCACACGTTCCAGCAACCCGGTCAGGTTGTCAGCCTGCTCCTCAGCCTGCTGACTGAAACCTCGCAGGTCACAGAACAGCACCGTGACTTCACATTCACGGGGTTCCAGCAGCGATGTATCAAGATCCTGCCCAAGTGCTTCGAGGACGGGCGGAGAAAAGAACTGGCGAAGGCCTGTTTGTTGTTGCTCGAGGTCACGCTGTCGTTGAAGTGAGGAAACAATCTCACCAATAAACTCCGTGAACTTCACGTCAGCATGAATGCGTTTCTGATTGGCCTTCGCCCCTTCAGCCGGACTGCGACCTGCGACGTAGAACGCATTGACGCTGGATTCATCACTCCGTGGTCCCGAAAACGGGGAACAGAACGCCCAGTTGAATCCGGCATCCTGAGTGTAAGCCGTGTCTGTCTCAGTCGACTCATCCCAGAGATGCAGAATCGTTCGACCTTCTCGCGCTGCTGACTGCACGAGTCGTGTACTGGGCAACAGACTTCCATCCGTCTGGTACCGCCGCTCCTGATGCAGGATGCTCACTCGCTCCGTTTCCTGGTCCACCCGGACCATCGCAACACCGTCAGCATGCTGAATTCCCGCCAACAGCAGATTAGCAAGTCGAATATGGAGGTCACGTTCGATACCGGATTCGCGAATCACGGCCGGCAGGCTGGCCAGCACTTCGATGCGTTTATCCGCATCTTCGTAGCGCAGCTGCTGGAGCTGTTTACGATCGATCGGAAGCTGCTGGACCGCGTTGTTGCGAGGTGAGTCAGACTGAGTCACCTGCTGCAGTTCGAAGCGACTGGCACCAATCACGAATGACTGTCCAGACGAAAGCGTCACCTCATCAACCTGTTCGCCATCGACGAATACAGGATTGGCGGCAGAGTCAAGACGGCGCAAATGTATTCCCACGGCATCGGCAGTCAGCACTGCATGGTGTCGACTGATTCGCTCGTCCCACTCCGTTCCCAGGCTGTTGTCTGCCTCCCGCCCGAGCGTATGTTCCCGACCATCCCCCAGTAGAAACTGGCGGTCCAGCTGTCGCCCATCAAAGAATACAAGAATGCGGAACATGGAAATGCCGGTCGGTCAGAGCCGTTGGAGGACAAGAACGGTGTCACCGAGCTCGTCCGACAGCTCCAGAGGTTCATCGATTTCGTACCAGAAATCAAACACACCACGCAGTTCGAATTCCGGAACGTTCGTCAGCAGTCGCTGTATATGACCAGCCTCCCATGTCCGCATGTGATAGTCCGACTGAAACTGCAGCGTGCCGGATTCTTTGAGGAGCGATGGGTCCTCAACGGTCATGACGAAACGCAGCGTCTCCTCCCGGCGTTCCCGACAGCCGTTCATCGCTGTCAGCTGAATAGTAACCGTGATGTCTCCTTCAGTGACTGACCACTCTTCTTCGTCATCGAGATCTGCATCAGGAGGCAACAAATGCAGGCCAACAACATAGAGTCCTCCGGGCCGAAGTGATCGAGCAACCGACTGAAGATGAGTAATCGCATCTTCATCATTCAGGAGATGCCGAAACGTATTGACCAGGCAGTAAGCCAGATCAACCTGTGGATCCACAACATGTGTGCGCATGTCAGCCACTACAGCAGATCCAGGGAGATCTCTCTTTTGCAGCCGAGTGCCGGCCCACTGGACCGCGTCCTCTGACAGATCCCATCCGGATACGGTGACCCCTCGGGATGCCAGTTCTTCGAGCAGTCGTCCACCACCGCAACCGGGTTCCACTGCCGACTTCAATGGAAAGTCGCAATGTCGCTCAACAACGTCGAAGAGGAAATCAGCTTCCAGTTTCGTGTCGTCACTGAATGCAAGGTCCCAGTACTTCGGAAGGTCGTAGCAGTCGGTTGGGCTTACCTGCTTTTGAGGCTCTTCACCCATGAGTCGTATCGTCCCTGAATTTCAGCCTGCCTGGGAACTCCACCTTCACTGACAATAACTCGGTAGGTCATTTTCAGAGGAGTACCTTCCTTCAGGTCCGCTTTGTAAAACGCACCGAATCGACCGTATGGCCGTTCAGAGTACAGTGAGGGTTGTGGTTGTCCGGGGGCTTCGAAGTATTCGATGTTGTAATGCGAATCTTCAATCGGGTAATTCATGGAGAACCAGTTCAGGTTGATATGAGCCGGAGGATCTCCCTTATCGCCGACCTGAAATGCCTCTGTCTGTTCGGGAAAGCCGGTCGGGCGGACGTATCGAGCGGACTTGGCTTCGGCCACTGCCTGAGACGCACGGAACTGAAAGCCGGCATGCTGACGATCGCCACGCAGATTAATGTCGCCGCGTTTGGACTCAAGGCTGGTTGACCAGTCGATTACCCATGCACGACTGCCGCCGACATCTGTCACCGAAACACTGACCGTTCGAGTCTCCACGATGACAGGTTTTCCGTCCGGATCATTCCAGTGAATCTCAGCCGTCATACTGCCGTTCTGACCACCGCTGTTCCTGATGAGTTTGACGTGACGCAGATGAGCACCACTCTTGCAGTGCCAGAAGTCAAAGGAGCCGTCTTTGGTCTGCGTCTTGTTCCAGCCGACATACAAACCTCGATGATGCGTGTATTGCCCGCCTGGCCCCTTGGTGATGACCTTGCCGGAGGTCGGCCCAAACACATGGTGGAACACCTTGTAAGTCGCGTGCTGCAGTTCCGGCGTCGATGTATCGAAGGCATGCATGTACCGCAGGACAGGAGCAGAACCGTACATCAGGTCCAGCTGACCGGGAGCCGATTCTTTCCACTCAAATTCGTCGGCGGCAAATGAGGCAGAGACAAGCAGCAGGAGGGAGAAATATTTCATGTGGCGTTTTTGCTTTTCGGTGACGCGAGGCAGCTCTGCAGACTTCGAAAGAAGTCCACTCTGACATCGATTATGAAGACAGGGCTGCCGAAAGGCAAAGGACGCAGGTGACGGTTTCAGAGCACCAGAATTCAGCAATCCGAATCCGGCTGAGACTCTTCGAACTGTTCACTCATTGTTCGCCGTTGCTGCTGGCGAAAGTCACCATTCATGACGTCCAGAATCCCGGACTCCTGATCAAGCCCCTGTAGAAAAGCCTCAAATTCCGGACTATACGGAGCCGGTGCCTCTGCCGTGACTGAGGTATCTGATGCACTCAAACTGTCCGTCGGAGTTTCTGATGGAACAGCAGTCTCGGTGCTCTGCTCATCCTCAGGCGGATGATAAGATGCGTTCGGTCCGGGATCAGCAATAATCTGAGCGAGCCGATCAGCAACGTCGGAACAGGTCTGAATTCGTTCATCCCGACTCTTGGTAAGCATTTCCGACAGCAGGTCCAGCAGTGACTCAGGCACATCATCGCGTAACTCAGCAACACTCTGCGGCTCTTTCGTTTGATGAGCCAGAATACGCTGCGCCAGGTTGCCCTCGGTAAACGGAGGCCTGCCGGTCAGAACAAAATAGAGCGTGCACCCAAGACCATAGATGTCGGCCCGCGCATCCACCGTGTGACTGTCCACGGCCTGCTCGGGAGCGAGATAGTCAGCCGTCCCCAGTACTCGTTCATTATACTCCCGAGTCAGGTTTTCTACCTGATCTTCTGAGATCGCTGCCAACCCCAGATCGACAATCTTGACGACACCGTCCTCCGTCAGAAAAAGATTCCCCGGTTTCACATCGCGATGTACGAGGCCTCGGTCGTGGGCATACTGCAGCCCGATTGCCGACTGACGAAAAATCTCGGCCGTCTCCAGTGCCGGGAGAGGACCGCGCTCTGCCACTTCATTAAAGAGGTCTCGCCCGTGCAGTAGCTCCATGACCATGAAGTTGACGTCCTGCCCGTTGTCATCGTGACAGATCACGTCGAGGACTCGCATGATGTTGGGGTGGTCCAGTTCGGACGCCAGACGAGCCTCACGCATGAAACGGGGCAGATACGATGCCTCACCCGCTTTCGCAGGAGGAAGCACTTTGAGTGCGCGATCAACTCCGGTCTGCGCATCACGAGCCACATACAGTGTGCTCATGCCGCCACGAGCCAGATGAGATCGCAGCAGGAATCCGCCGAGTTGAAAGCCGCGATGCTTTCCCAGTAACAGCTTCTTTGACTGCCATTCAGTCAGAGTGCCGTCCGCAACCAACAGTTCGGCCAGTTCAGCAGCGGAACGCCCGGCATGTGTTTCGAGCACTGTGCTTACCTGCTCCGGAGAGAGCAGGCCACTGGCAGCCAGCAGCTTTGCAAATGCCTGATGAGTCAGTTGAGCTGCCATACGGTAATCTGGCCGACCCGAGAATGAGTAGATTCTTCGGATCCCAAAGAATTTGGACGAAGATGCGTCAGAGAGGAATCAGAACACTATCCGTGCTCGAATCCTATTGGCAATATTTGCCCCATGAATTTCCTCGATGAGTGCAATCTTTGCGCCGTCGAATCCGAATGCACAAAGTTCCAGACCCCTCGGGACATTTCTCGAAGGATCTGACAGGTCTCAAAGATGTCCCAGAGCCAGAGTGTTAAACGGATTAACACATGGATCGGCAGCATTTTCTTTCTGCTGGGGACCATTTTCGCCATGCTGATGATTGGGCAACACTGGATGAAGATCCAGTTGCCATTGCCCTCAATCTGGTATCAGACGCGGAGTGCTCACCTGCTGATCTGCGTCTGCCTCTTTATCAGTGGCGTGATTGCTCACATCAAGGGAAAACCGCCGCAGAATCACACAGCCCTGTTTCACTCAGTTCGCGTGTTCACAAAGCCGGACTGTCCGCTCTGTGACCAGGCGATCGCCGTCCTTGATGAATTCAGTACCGTCATGCCGGAAGTTGAAAAGGTGGACATCAGCGACGATGCGGACCTGAAGCAAAAGCACCGGCAGCATATTCCGGTCGTTGAGATCGACGGCCGAATTCGATTTCGCGGGATTGTCAGTGCTGAACTACTACAGCGACTGATTCGCGCCAGGCAGCGTCAGGCGGAGTCAGAGAGTGTCTGAGTCAAATACCGTTCTGGGAATGTTTGCTCGGTACCCGGAGCCTGGCCGCACCAAGACACGGCTGGCTGCATCGATCGGGGATGAAGCAGCGGCCAGCCTGTACACCGCGTTCGTCTGTGACCTGATGGCACGAGTACCAGGTCTGGCAGACAGTTTCGTTGCAGCAGTCACCCCGGCGACCGAGCAGACTCAATTCTGGATCGAGAACCTCCTGCCGAAGAATGGTCACGTGCTGTTTCAGCCCGAAGGAAATCTGGGAGAACGCATTCATTGGTTCTTTGACGTGTGCGAGTCAGCCGCCAATCGAGTGGTCCTCATTGGCAGCGACAGCCCCGACATCCCTGACGAGATCATTGCGAACGCATTTACTGAACTGGATTCTCACGAGGTCGTGATTGCTCCGGCCACGGATGGCGGCTACGTCCTGATTGGATTCTCAGTTGCTCCGGAGACTCTGTTTGAGGAAGTCTCATGGAGCAGCGCGACCACATTGCAGGACACCTTGCTTGCGTGTCACAAACGAGGGTTCGATGTGCGGCTTCTGCAACCATGGTACGACGTCGACGTCGAGGAGAATCTCGGAACTCTCGGCGCGCTGCAGATGATGGATCAGTCACCCGCAGCGCTGTGTCCGGCCACCAGCCGGGTGCTTCGGGACCTTTGATCCAAGAGACCTCATTTCCCGTGATCGAAGCGTTAGACAAGCCCGCAGCGCAACAGGAAACTGCACCCATCGTTGTAACTGGTTTCAGCGATCGGCTTTACAGCAAGAAGTACATGTTATTAGCGGAAGTGCGCAAGCACTCCGGCCGAACCACCTTCCGAGTTCGAATTGA
>CAJWGB010000178.1 GCA_913031625.1 uncultured Planctomycetaceae bacterium
CATGACCTCCATCCTCGGTCGTATGTGCACCTATAGCGGTAAGAAAATCACGTGGGACGATGCGATCAACTCGGAGGTTGTCATTTCTCCGATTGACCAGTTCACCAATATGCAGGACACACCTCCTGTCCTGCCGAACGAAGACATGACCTACAAGATCCCAATGCCGGGATCAACGAAGGTGCTGTAATCAACAGAATGTCTCAGAAAGGGCGGCTCTCAGAGCCGCCCTTTTTTTGTGCGATTGAATGTCGCATTGACTCAACAACTCACCTCCCCCACAGAATGCGGAGGGCCTCAGAGAGTCTCTGAGCAGGATGGGCGCCGCCTATCCTGCTCAGACATCTGTAAATGGACAGCAATAGGGGATGTGGGCCCGACCCTTCCACGATGCCCCCAAACATCTGCCGCACCACCTCCCTCACAGGATCACCGAATGAATGCAGACGACTCCCCCCTTCTCGACTGAGGCAAAACCACCGCATCCTGATGTTCCGCCTGCAACAGATGCATGCCATTCTCAGTCAGCAGATTCAGACTCACATTGAGCTCGGCGAGGTGATCAACGCCGGCCTCGATGAGCAAGTTGACCCCGTCATCTGTCACGTTGCCAGACGACAAATCAAGCCTCTCCAGCCGCCAATAAAGATCAGTCGTGGTCAGTTCCTCTACGATTGCGTCGGTGCCGGCAGAACTCAGAGCCAGGTGCGTCAGCGAGTTGAGGGAGGCATTCCTGAAGAATGCACTTAAGCCCGATATGTCAGACAACGACGAGGATGGATCAATAGTCAGCGACTCGACTCGCCCCAGCGACTCGTTCCCAGCCAACGCCCGATAAGGTTCCACACCGAAGAAGTTTGTCAGCTCAAACTCTCGCAGGTTGGGCATGTGTGTCCGGCCCAGGTCAGCACACTCATCTTCACGAATGCCCCGCCCGCCGGAATGCCTGATTCGCAGAGAACGCAGTGTTGTCGGAATTGTCGACGCTTGCAGCAGACCACAGAAACCTGGAGGAAAGCTGCTAACCTGCAGTGAATCAACGAAACCCCGCTGGAATTGCCAGACAAACTGCCGCGTTGCGACGCCACGAACACGGGGCGCGTCCGGGCTCTTCAGGAAAAGTGGAGCCAGGTCCCCCAGCCATTCTTCAGAATGCTGTTTCAGCAGTTGAGACTCCGTCCGCTTGAAATCCTGTCTGGCAGATGCGGTCAGTGAACCATTTTCCAGCTCCCACTGAACGCGAATAAACTCGCCTCGCGGATCTCCCTGCTCTTCAAGCCAGTCGGCATAGATCAAATACGGCTCCGAAGAATCTGGAGATTCCAGAATCGCCGAGACAAACGATAGTTCGTGCTTACCATGAATATTCAAGCGGGTCTCCCTGCTGCCGTTCCCAGCAAACGTTATACAATTGTCGCAGAGGCTCCGTCCCTGCGTCAGTCGTCAACAGATTCCGACTGATATCCAGCGTTTCCAGGTGGTCTATGCACGCATTCATCAGAGCAACAGCCCCATGATTCGTGAGGATGCCGCCCATCAGTTCCAGCGTCAGAAGAGACGCTCGATGGCGACTCGCCCGGTCAAATGCAGAGCTTGAGGGATTCCAGACGTGGCAGCTTTCACATCAGGTCGTTCATGCCCGCAAGGTGCTGCGGATTCCAACGGAACGCAGGTTTCGAAAGTCTACTTCGCCCAACAACTCCAGGCGTAATGGACTGAAGACAGGCTGCGGTGGTTGCGGAAACGCCGTCAGAGCGGGTTGGTCTGGAGAACAGACACAATCAGAAATTGTGGTTGGTGAACCCGTCAGACTTATTCAGCAGATTCTGGAAGACAAAGTCTCCCTGGAGTCCGGTCTGGTTCCGCTGAATATTCTCACTCAGGAACTGTACTGAACCGTCTCCGAGAAGAAACTGTGCTCCGCCCGGATGCCGACTGGAATACGCAGAGCGGCAGGCCGGGGCATTGTTGCCGTCGGGGCCAGTCTGATTGATTCCGAACAGACCACGAGACAGAGTCGACTCCTGAGCATAGAAGCCGGTGTTGCCGCTGAACGTGACACCGAAGAGCGTCGCCGCTCCACAGGTATCGCGACCTGCACTTGTGCTGTTGGCTCCGGGTGGGGCTGGAGTCGGCAGTTCCCATGCACGCTCACCCACCATTATTGTGTTCGTTGTTCCATCCTTCATGTCATCCAGCCGCGTGCTGCTGTTCAGCCCAAACGTCCCATCGAGCAGACCATTGCTGAGAGCATTTGGGCTCCAGTCGCCTCCACCATTGCAGCCGACATAGTTGGTTGTTGTAGCCGCGATGGAACCACCGGAAACTGACGCCAGTTGCATGACCGTATTGGTTCCCAGCGCTGTGTCAGAGGTACACCGGAATCCCTTGATGGTTTTCTGAAGCAGCGGAACTCGAGAGGGATCATTACAGGCGGCCCCCAGAGAGATACGTCCGACGGTCAGTTGAGTGTACAGATTGTTCTGCTCCATCTGTGGCAGAATGTAAACCAGCCAGCCCCACTCAGCGGCCGCGCTCTGACCATTGAAACCTGTCTGCTGAATCCAGCCGGGCGGCAGGAACTTATGTGTGTCGTGGTAGTTGTGCAGAGCAATCCCAATCTGCTTCAACTGATTCTTACACTCGGTTCGACGAGCCGCTTCACGCGCCTGTTGAACCGCTGGCAGGAGCAGTGAGATGAGAATGGCGATGATTGCTATCACCACGAGGAGCTCAATCAGCGTAAATCCGCGCTTTCGGGATTTCATGACGTGGTCCTGATTACTGTTTGGAAGGCAATGGCCGCTAAAATTGTATCATTCAAAACGGGGGTTTCTCGACCCCAATCGAGGATTTTTGCCTGTCTCCAGCCATTCGTCCGATGCCGGAAATCTCAGTCATTTTACCCGTATACAACGGGGCCCATGTTATAGAACGGGCAATTCGCTCACTCTTAAACCAGTCATGGACCGATTTTGAGCTGATAGTGGTGAATGATGGGTCTGACGACCGCAGCTCCGAAATCGTCACCGCACTGTCCGACCCAAGAATTCAAATCGTGAAACAGCCACACCAGGGTGTCTGGGCGGCCATGAACTATGGCCTTGATCAGGCATCAGGCAACTTTATCGCGAGGATGGACGCAGACGACATTGCTCACGAAACTCGACTCGAGCAACAGCGTCAACTACTCATGAAGGGGGTTGATGTCGTCGGAAGTAAGGTACGAATTCTTCGAGACGCCGATGGGCGTATGGAACCGGTTCCGTCCCTCGCACGCTACGAAAATTGGATTAACACAGAGACGGCCACCCCTGAACAGATTCTCGCGCTCCGCTTCGTGGAGTTCCCGCTCGTCAACCCAACGATCATGGCCCGCCGACCATACTGGAACCTGCTCTGTCGGGACGACAGTTTTCCGGAGGACTACGATCTGATGCTGCGTGGAGCGGCGGCGGGAATGACATTCGCCAAGGTGGATGATGTCCTGCTGGACTGGATCGATTCAGACCAACGCCTCACCCGTCAGCACCCGCGATACTCAACGGCCGCCTTTATGGCATGTCGACGACAGCGATTTCTGGAGGGACCGCTTGATCACGTTGAGGTCGTAGACCTGTGGGGAGCAGGTAAGACCGGCAAACCATGGCTGCTCTGGCTCCAGCAAAACGGAATCCGAATTCGATCTGTCTATGAAGTTAATCCTCGAAAGACGGGAACCGAGATCCACGGAGTTCCCGTCCGCTCCCCCGAACAAATGCCGCCCACCGACGGGACATTGCTGGTAATTGCCGTCGGAGCAGTCGGCGCACGTAAGTTAATCATGGATCACATTCAGCAGCGCGGCCATCGTCCCGGTGTCGACGCATGGTTTGTCGCGTGATCCGGCCCCCTCGTCCGTAGAGGACCCCAGATACCATACGCGGCCAGTCCGGAATCAACACTGAGCACACAGGGGTTCACAAAGTGAAACATTCTCGCACGCTGCGATTCTGTAGACGGCCCCTGTGAGGCCGAGTGTTGCCCAGTTGTCAGGTGATCTCCTGACAGCCCCACCCAGCAGCCGATGTCATCCGGGTCCACAGAGCCCGGCCACAGATTTACCCAGCAGCAATGATTTCCTGGACGACTCGAATGGTGTCCACAAGTGGGACCTTTTGAGCGTCAGATTCAGAACGGCGACGTACTTCGGCAATGCCTTCTTTCAGTCCACGTCCACCAATCACCACTCGAATCGGCAGTCCGATCAGGTCGGCGTCTTTGAATTTGAATCCTGGCCGCTGATCTCGGTCGTCCATCAGAACATCAATACCGGCAGCCGTTAGTTCATCGTAGACACGATTCGACACTGTCATGACTTCTTCGTCTTTGACATTCAGCGGAATGAGTTCAACCGTGTACGGTGCAACCGCCATCGGCCAGACGATCCCGCCCTCATCGTGACACGTTTCGACAATCGAAGCGACGACTCGCGTCACACCAATTCCATAACAGCCCATGATGATTGGATTCTTCTTCTCGTCACTGTCCAGATACGTCGCATCCAGCGACTCGCTGTACTTCGTCCCGAGCTTGAAGACATGTCCCACTTCAATGCCGTGGACAATCTCCAGCGAATCGTCGCAGCGGGGGCACTTGTCACCCGCATCTGCGTTCCGCAGATCGTGGGTTTGCTCAAACTGAAAATGAGTTCCGGGGATTACTCCAGTCAGGTGAGCATCCTTCTCATTCGCCCCGGTAATCGCAGACGAAACAGCACCGATATCGTGGTCCACAAGGATGTCACAATCGACCCCCACCGGTCCGGCGAAGCCTACGGGGGCTCCAGTCACCCGTTCAATCGTCGCCTCGTCCGCCAGTGCAACATCGGCGGCATCCAGTGCCCGACGAATCTTCCCTTCGTTGGCTTCGTGGTCACCTCGAATCAGAACAGCAACCGCCTTACCGTCGGCCATGTAGATCAGGGTCTTGATGAACGTGGCAGGATCGGCCTTCAGCATGGCACTGACATCCTCGATGCTGCCGGCATTTGGCGTGTCAACTTTCTCAGGGTCCGCTGCCCCATCCTGAGCCGGCGGAACTGTTGCCGATCGCCCTGTGTCTGCTCGTTCCTGGTTCGCCGCATAACCGCATGAGCTGCAGCGGACGACAAAGTCTTCGCCATTATCCGCAGGTGCCATAAATTCGTGGGACGCGTCGCCACCGATGGGGCCACTCTCAGCCTCGACTGGGATGTACTCAAGCCCACAGCGTTCGAAGATCCGACAATACGCGTTGTACATCGCGTCATAGGCTTCGTTGAGCTGTTCAAGCGACGTGCCGAAACTGTACGCATCCTTCATCAGGAATTCGCTTGTCCGAAGCACCCCAAAACGAGGTCGCTCCTCGTTGCGAAACTTCGTTTGGATCTGATACAGCGTCAGAGGAAGCTGCCGAAACGTTTTGATCTCCCGAGAGATCAGATCTGTAATGACCTCTTCGTGGGTCGGCCCCAGCGCAAAGTGCAGGTTTCGGTCACCTCTCCGCGACTCAAAATTGAACAGAACATTGCCGAATGCATCTTTGCGGCCCGTCCGCTCAAAAAGCTCAATGGGCTGCAGCGCCGGCATGAACAGCTCAATCGCCCCGGCGCGATCCATTTCCTCCCGCACAATCTGACTGACCTTGCGGACGGAACGGTACCCGAGCGGCATGAAGGTGTACGCTCCCGCCATCAACTGCCGAATCATCCCCGACCGAAGCATCAACTGATGTCCGGGAATTTCAGCTTCTGCAGGTACTTCTTTCAGAGTGGGAATAAAAGTCTGAGTCCAGCGCACGTTGGTTATTCCGTTAGGAGTTGGAGTGTCTCAGGTGGCGACGGATCGTACCTCAGTTCCAGATGGAAACAAACAGGGACCGCATGGTTCGCGCGTCGAATAGATCGCATGATTGCAGTTCAGAAAACAGAGAACGATCAATCGCTCTCTGCTTCGCCAGTCTCCGTCGAGTCGCCGTCGGCATTACCTGTCGGCTCAGCAGAAGGCTGCTCAGGTTGAGCGTTCTTCGGATCTGCATCCGAGTCACTGACGACAACCTCCGCATTCTCAGTCTCTGAGTTTGCAGACTCTTCGTCGATGTCCTCGCTGGCAATGCGAGCACACGAAGCGATGGTATCACCATCATCCAGCTTCATGATTCGCACCCCCTGAGTATTACGCCCGATGCAACTGATATCTGACGCACGGAGTCGTTGGATCTTTCCGCGTGTGGTCACGATCAGAACTTCATCGTCCTCCCTGACCGAAAGGGCGTCAACAACCTTGCCATTTCGGCTGGTCGCCTTGATGTCTCTCAGCCCTTTTCCGCCACGTTTCTGACGCCGATACTGGGCGCTGCTGGACGTGGATTCCGCATCATCCTCTGCTTCGCTGCCGGTGACACCGGTGCCAAACGGAGTGCGTTTGCCGTATCCGAGTTCACAGACAGTCAGCAGAGTGCGAGTTGTTTCTGCGACCACCATCCCGATCACGTCCTCATCGGTGCTCAGGGAAATCCCCTTTACGCCCCGTGTCGCTCGTCCCATTGGCCGAGCATCTTCGTGACTAAACCGAATCGCCATCCCGCCTGAGGTGCTCACAACGACATCCTGATCCCCTTCGAGGATTCGGACGTCGACAAGCGAGTCATCATCATCAAGCCGAATCGCAATGATGCCGCCCTTCTGTGGACGACCATATGCAGAGAGTGCCGTCTTCTTCACGATCCCCTTACGAGTCGCAATCATCAGGAATTTGTCATCGGGGAACTCACGCACACTGAAACAGTTACTGATGCGTTCACCCTCTTCAAGCGCAATGACGTTGACAAGTGCGCGGCCTTTCGCCGTTCGAGCCTGGAGCGGAAGATCGTACACCTTCAACCAGTGCACACGTCCCCGATCGGTGAAGAACAACAGGTAGTTGTGCGTACTGGATACAAACAGGTGCTCGATGGCATCCTCTTCGTCGGACGTCGCCCCCTTAATACCCTTGCCGCCCCGATTCTGCGCCTCGTAGGTGCTCAGCGGAGTACGCTTGATATATCCACGCTGCGAAAGGGTCACCACCATAGACTCTTCAGCGATCAACGCTTCTTTGTCGTAATCACCCAACTCTTCATGAGAGATCTCAGTGCGACGCTTGTCGGTATACTTTGACTGCAGTTCTTCCATGTCATCGCGAATGACGGCTCGAATATGAGATTCGTCACTCAACAGATGCAGGTACTCTCCGATATTCTCGAGCAACTCTGCATGTTCGCCCTGCAGCTTCTCACGCTCCAGATTCGCGAGGGAACCGAGTTGCATTGAAACGATTGCTTCGGCCTGGTTGGCAGACAGGAAGTACTCTTCCCGCGTCCCCTGCTCCGCCTGGTAGTCAGCAAACCCGCTCTCACCCAGTGCTCGAGCAACCATCTCGGCAGGAATTGGAATGTTCTGCAACTCCTTGCGGGCTTCCGCTCGACTGGGAGAACTTCGAATCGTCTGGATGATGCGATCAATATCGACCTGAGCAAGCAGCAGGCCTTCGACCGTGTGTTTGCGTTTGCGAGCTTCCCGAAGCAGGAATTCGGTGCGTCGGCGAATGACCTCAACACGGTGACGGATAAAAGCGTCCAGCATGCCGCGAATCGTCATCAGCTGCGGTCGGTTGCCATCGAGTGCCAGCAGAATCATGCTGACTGTCGTCTGCAGCGGCGAGTACTTGTACAGTTGGTTGAGTACGATGTCCTTGTCTGCGTCACGCTTCAGGACGATGTGCAATCGAACCTGCCAGGAGGGAATCGTGCGGTCCGTCAGGTCAACAATCCGAGCAATGCCTTTGATGCGTTCGTCGCGGACCAGCAGTTCGAGTTTTTCACGGATGCGGTCGCGAGTTTCCATGTAAGGAATCTCGGTCACGACAATCACGTCGCTCTTCTTCTCCGTCTCAAAGTGCGTCCTCGCTCGAAGCGTGATCGTGGAACGCCCTGTCATATAGGCCTGGCGAATTCCCATTCGTCCACAGATGATGGAACCCGTCGGAAAGTCCGGACCTGGCATCACTTCCAGCAGTTCATCCAGAGTCATCTCCGGGTTATCGATGATCTGCTTAACCGCTTCGCAGACTTCCGACATGTTGTGCGGCGGAATACTGGTCGCCATTCCCACTGCGATGCCGGTCGAACCATTAACGATCAGATTCGGGAATCTGGCCGGCAGAACAACAGGTTCCAGACTGTCGTTGTCGTAGGTGGGTGAGAAGTCGACCGTTTCACGATCGATGTCCCGCAGCATCTCCGCGGCCGCTCCGGCAAGCCGTGCTTCGGTATATCGCATCGCGGCAGGCGGCAGACCTGCCAGAGATCCAAAATTACCCTGTTTGTCGATCAGGACTTCTCGCATGACCCATTCCTGAGCCATTCGAACGAGCGTTGGATAAATGGCACCTTCACCGTGAGGGTGATAGTTACCGCTGGTGTCACCAGCGATCTTCGCACACTTCTTACGAGATCCCCCCGGCGAAAGACTCAGGTCATTCATCGCCACCAGAATCCGTCTCTGAGATGGCTTCAGCCCGTCCCGGACATCCGGAAGCGCACGGCTGATGATGACACTCATGGCGTATGTGAGGTAACTGTCCTTCATTTCCTCCTGGATATCTGTGCGCAAAACACGCTCATCACCAGGAACCGAAAGCTCTCCATCACCGGTCGGTTTGTCAGTCGACAATCTGATTCTCCTCGCCCAGACGCGCTTCGCCTGCTGTCGCTATGAATGCGTTCTCAAGCCCAGGTTTTCTGCGGCTGGACATGGCCTCGATTCGTACTCAGCCGCCAGACCTGAATTCGCCGTAACCCGTTATCAACAATCAACTTAAGGAACGCAGTTTTACAGCATTAATTGTACCAGATCTGGTCCCGTTTCTCAACGCGGGCACCTTCCAATTGCGGCGTTTGGGCAAAACCAGGAACCAGTCCGGAACGAACTCCCTGCTTCCCTCTCGGGGCTGCAAAAGACGCAGTTTCCGCCGAATTGCTCTTCGCGAGATTCCAACCGTCAACTAAATTCGCCCGGAATACTGTCAGACAACGTGCAGGGAGGCACTCAATGTCGGTGATTCGATTTCTTCACACCGGACATCTTCGACTGGGAGCTGCGCCAGGTGGACTCGCAGATTCACCTGGCTGGTTGCGTCAACTTTCCGCCAACGCCGTCCGGCGTGCTGTCTTACACCTCTTTGAGACGGCCGGCCGCGAAGACGCTTCGTTGATTCTCGTTCATGGCGCGACTGCCGGCACAAACGCAGACACAGAGGCCGCATGTGTATGGCTAAACGATAACTTTGCCCCACTCCGGAAACAGGGCCTGCGACTCGTCACGATCGATGACTCAGATCACCCGTCGCCCCTCAATCAGGCTTTTGACATCGTCCTTCGCCCAAACGAAGGGCTTGCAGTTTCACGAACACACAACCAGCTGCGATTGCAGCCACTCACTGAAACGCACTCCCACGTTGACCTCGCCATTCTCCCTGACGGCCATGAGGTTCCTTCTTCCACTACTGCATGGAGGATTCCCGACAGGAGTCGGACTGTCACGCTTCCGGCAGACACAATTCAGCCACTGACGCCGGCGGAACACTCGTGCGGTGGCGCCGCTCTGGTCTCCGCGGACACGACGTCCGCCCACGTCACAGTTCAACAGATTCCAATGGCTGTTCTGCGCTACGAAACAGAGCAGATCGACCTCCGTGGAGACGTGTCCGCGTCAGAAGTCGCAGAACGGATTCCTGGCCAGACTGATATCCAGCCCGCTCGACAGGGACAGACAGTCGTCGTGGACTGGATCCTCAATGCAACCATTGAGGCGTCGGCTGCTGACCTCGGGGCTCTCAGACCCACTCATCTGCTGCAGCAACTCAGAAGTCGTTTCCAGGGCGGTCACACAGGAATCTGGCCAAGGAGCATTTCATTTGGCCCCGAGGCAAGAATTCACCTGAGCAAAGAAGCAGCAGGCACGGACACCTTTCGCTGGCTGGCCGGAGACAGTCGCTTCCTGCGGGAAACCACAGACGCCTTAATCCTGCAGCCTAACGGGCTCGTCTCACTGGAAGACATAATTCAGGCTGTCTGCTGTCTGGAATCAGCAGCCTGACCAACAATCGAAATACACGAAAAAAAGACTGACAATCAGAAGGGAATCAGATGCGTCTTGTGGACATCTCCGTTGACCGCTTTGGAATTCTAAATCAGGCCCAACTGCCAGACCTGGCCCGCGGACTCACGGTCATCTACGGTGGAAACGGCAGCGGCAAGACGACTCTCGTCAGCTTCCTCAGGGGAATTCTGTTTGGGTTTACGTCGGAACACCTCGGATACCATGCTGACGACCTGCGGTTCGGAGGCACACTGACTCTCGAATCCCAGGGAAGATCGCTGCGGGTGACTCGAGAGTGCGTTCATGGGATCTCTTCAGAGCTTTCGATCGTTGATCTCGCCACTGGTCGGTCGCTCTCGGCCAATGGACTGGAGTTGGCCGAGTGGATCAACGAGCCCGTGTTTCAGGAGATCTTTACTGTTGGATACCAGGAGGCTGCCCGGTTCGATCTGCTGACACGACTCTGCCTTGGCTCCGGCAAGGACCTGTCCGAGGAGATCTCACGGACTGAAGTCGCAATTCAACAGTGTGTGGTAAACAGGCAGGGATTACCAGGAGCTCCGGAACGAGGTTTTGAGACGCAGCTTGAACAACTCTACGAGGCTCGTACCCAATACGAACAAGCGCTGACCGAACAACAGTACGCGGCTGGAGCGGATGACCGGACCATTGAGGAACTGGATTCTGAACTCCGTCGCCTCTACCAGATGCTGGCGTCGGTCGAGGCACGTAGTCGCAGCACAGAAGAGGAAATCCGAAGTCTGAAGTCACAGACTGCAGAGCGTCAACGGCGAAATACCGTGCCACTGGATGGACGAGCACTGGAAGAACGGCGACAGGAGCTGTTGAATCGCCGTCAAAGATGGAACCAGATTGAACAGGCCGCCCGACTGGAGTTTCGCACGACACCGGACAACGTTCAGCCGGCACAGGACACACTCCGCGCATTAAGAGCGCTCACCCAGCGACTGGAGTCGCGTGTCGAGACTCTTTCACGTCCGGAGCTGTTGCAGACGGCTTCAGAAGATGTGGCCACCTCCATTCAGGACCTGAAAGGCGAAGTGTTCGCACTCTGCGACTACCTGACCTCACAGGAAGCTTCATCGAGCATTACCCAGGCATCCGCTGAGAACCAGCGCGTGGAGCGGGTGCTGCAGGAAGCCGAGTTCATGCAGGCTGATCTTGAGCGACAGCTCGAAGACGTTGAGACCGATCTGGCGCGGTGTGAAGACCTGCTCGCGGGCAACCCCCGTCTGGGGACGCCGCAGGAGGTTTCGCCAGGACATGGTTGTCTGAATCACGCACATGCAGAGCATCTGCGACACCCTGAATCAGGGGAAGGCTCAGCCGATCTCGAACTTCAGCTCCGCACCCTGAGCAGTCGCGCGACTGATCTCCAACTGCAGCGCCGGGCCAGCCAGGCGATGATTGACGACATCGAAAAACGCATTGACAGAACCCGGCAACCCACGGGATCTGCTGCACTGGAAGAACTGGACAGGATTCAAGCACTGATTGCAGAGACGCAGGAAGAGATTAACGCCACCGCGGAACGAATCGCATCCCTTCGGCGAACAGAAGAACAGCTGACAGCTCTTCTTGAGTCGCTGCGCGCTCAACCGGACGCAGCTGTTCTCGACCTCGCGTCTGGCTACCTGTCTCGTCTCACAGACGGCGAATACGGTACGCTCAGTCAGGACGCAGACAACACCGGCATTATGGTGACGAACCACGCGCTGCGACAGCAGACGACAGTTCGCCAGCTAAGCCGAGGTATTCGTCACCTGCTTGCATTGTCGCTGCGTCTGGCTCTGATTCAAAGCCGCGCTCACGACCACGGTCGCGCACCGCTGATCCTGGATGACGTCTTTATCTCAGCGGACAAGGACGCGGCACAAGCAACAGTGGATCTGCTGCTGGAAATCTCAGAGTCCGGACAGCAGATCGTGTTTCTCACTTCGCAGGCCGACGTAAGCCAGGTCTTTGAAGAGCGAGACGTACCGATCCGACTCCTGGACGAACCTGAGCTCGAAGAAACTCCGATTCCAATTCCTGTCCCCGTTGCCCGGATTTCGACTCCGGAGCCCGAACCTGTCCAGCCAGCCCCCGCAACCAACTCAACACGATGGTTGTTCTACCTCGAACTGGACAGCTCAGTGGAAGACCTCTCCGGGCTCACGATTGCCGAACTTCAGGCACTGCGAGGCTCGGGCATCGAAACAATTGATCAGCTTCTCTCCATTTCTTCCGAGTCACTCAGCGACATCATGATGGCCGCTGGCTATTCCATCGGGCCTGATCGAGTGCGTGCATGGCGAGGACAGGCAGAGCTGTCTACCCTGGTGCCCATGCTGCGACGCGGAGATGCTGAGATGATTTATGCCAGCGGGATTCACACTCCCCTGGAGCTCTCTCGGATGCGTCCGGAGTCCATCTTCGAAATTGTGACTCGCCACCAGGAGACAACTGAGGGACACCGGTTTCTGCGGTCAGGCCTCACTATTGATCGTCAGCAGGCCATCAACTGGAGCCGCTGGAGCCAGCATTCAAGGACCCTGGAAGATGCCCGCAGTTCTCGGTCTCATTTTTTCGGGTCCACAAAGCCTGAGTCCGAACGGAATACGCGAACACGACAGTTCGGGACCAACGTAACACGTCGGCAACCGAAGCCTGTACTTTCCGACGAATCTGCAGTCGCGATCAAACAGCGCAGAAAGAACAGACAGAAACGACTCTCCAAACGCACGGCCACGGTCCGCACTCCAGCCAGATCAGAGTCAGACCAGGAAGAGGTTCGGTTTTACCTGAGTCGTTCTGACGATGTTGAAGCGGCACCATCAATCGGGCCAAAAACCGCCCAACGGCTCTCCCGAGTGGGCATCTACACTGTTGACGACCTGCTGACGTCGGAAGCAGGAGACGTGTCTGATCGACTTAAAAACCGACGCGTGAATTCCAACACGGTTGCGCAATGGCAGAAACAGGCTTCACTGATGTGTCAGGTGCCCGGACTTCGCGGCCATGACTCGCAGATTCTTGTCGCCTGTGGGATTGTGGAAGCAGCACAACTGGCGGCCAAACGACCAACAGACCTGCTGACTGTGGTGGGACCATTTGCCGAAACATCGGAGGGCGAACGGATCCTGCGTGGCGGCCGCAAACCGGATCTTGAGGAAGTTACTGACTGGATCACCTGGGCGCAGCACTCACGCCCGCTGCGATCCGCTGCCTGATTCGACATTGGGATCACTGACAACACAGGTCGCAGTGAGCCTTCATTTCACGGGCAGCCCCTCACACCTTCCACACTGGCTCATGACCTCAGGGTCAGGATGTGGTCGATGATTTCGCATCGCCGGCAATACACACTTCCGACATCCAGATGATGATAATGACAGTCAGGTGAGCGGCCCTGCTTCTTTATTCGCTGCACGTGCTCCTGCGGCTGCCCGTTAAACGACCGAGAGGGTTTCTCTCCCGCATGGCCATGTTCGCCCAGTGACCGATGATTGACGTTTCCAACACTCCGTGTCACGATCCTGCTCCGGCAACCAGATGACAGTCAGTGAGGAGTTACTATGGAAACATTTGCCGCCGCCGCCGTCACCATGAACAGTGTTCACGGAGAGTACGAAGAAACATTTCGAATCATGGAGGCGTTCTGTCAGGAAGCCGCATCACAGGACGTACGGCTGATCCTGTTCCCGGAACTCATACTTCACGGTCACTGCAACCCCGAAACCTGGCACGTTGCAGAATCAGTTCCCGACGGCCCGTCTGTTCGTCGTCCCCACGACGTTGCCCACGCCACCGGACTCGTGATCTCCGCAG
>CAJWGB010000179.1 GCA_913031625.1 uncultured Planctomycetaceae bacterium
AACAAATGACCAGCTTGTCGCAAAGGCCGCCAGTGTCATTGATTCCATGGCCGACTACAACTCCCAGTCACCAGAATCGACCGGAGAGTTCTCTTGTCCGGCAAATTTGATTGAGTTGATCCAGGCAGAACCCGAATTGAGTTCTGGTTTGTCCACCAACGGAGCAGGCAATGTTGGCGATTCCAGATGTCTCTCCTTACACTGTCGCCGCAGGCTTTTCTTCTCCAGGTCAACAACTATGGGTTCTGACTCACTTTTTTGGGGCGACGGGCTGTTCCTGCGGCCCCAGCACTTTCAGGCGATCCAGCGGCAGTCCGATGACAAGCTTGCGCTCACGACACGCTGGGGCAGTCCGTTCTATTATGGCCTCAAACGATTCGAATATGACCAGGAGGCCCTGAGCAACTGGCGAATCTCGCTTTCGCAGTGCCACATTCGGCTTCAGGACGGCACACAGCTCAGATTCCCGGAAGATGCCCATCTTTCGCCGGTCACCATTCCGCAAGATGCATTTTCCGCGATGGGTGATCGTGTTCGAATCTACATCGGGCTTGCAGAGCTGCGAAGAGGAGTCGCGAATACCAGTCGCGAAACGAGCGAGAGAACTCGATATCTGGCTCATGAGGAGGAATTTGTTGACGAAAATGTGGCTGGCAATTCCGAAGAGATCGACATTCGAAAACTAAACCCTCAGCTACTCGTCGGCAGCGAGGCGACACAGGGGTTTGAAGCCCTCCCAATTATGCAGCTGAAACTCGGGGCGACTGCAGAGGCACCGCCGGAGATCGACACCGATTACATTCCGCCGCTCATCGCAAATGAATCATGGGATCCACTCACAGTATTCACCCGCTCTGTCTACGACTCACTCGGGGCGACCGCCGAAAAATTTGCAAGGCAGATGAACGACCGAGGCGTGACATTCGGCAGCGGGCACCGAGAAGACATGGAGCGAATTCTGCACCTGCACGCGGTCAATACCGCACTGGGTGGACTCGGCCATTTCCCATTTACGCCCGGGCTTCACCCGTTTGAACTCTACCGCGAATTGTGTCGAGCTGTCGGAGCGCTGGCTATCTTTCGTCGCCAGAGACGTATTCCTGATATGCCTTATTATGACCACGACAACATTGGTCCCTGTCTGGAAAAACTGCGTGGCATGCTGGCGCTGGAAACAGAACAACAGACAGACTACGTGCGCGTGCCGTTTTCATCGGAAGGTTACCAGATGACCGTGCGGCTGGAGCCGGAATGGCTGGAGCCGACGTGGGCATTCTATATTGGTGTGGAATCTGAACTGACCACATCTCGAGTCGGAGACCTGCTGACGTCTGAACGTGAACTGGGGATCAAAGTCGGAAGTACTGAACAGGTCGATGAGATTTACCGCAAGGGGCGTCGGGGCGTCCGGATCATCACAGTCGGTGAGTCTCCACGAGCATTCCCCCGACGCAACTGGCACTATTTTCGCGTCGATCGTGACGGGGCATGGAAGGATGTGGAACGCAGTCTGAACTTTGGACTACGATTTAATGATCGCCGAATCGAGCAACAGATTCAGGGTGAGAATCGAATCAACCTGATTGACCGGGACTCAGGGAACCCGGTGACACTTGCATTTTCGCTTTTTGCCATTAATCACGGCTGACCACAGCCCGGAGAAGCAGAGTCGACATGGCTGAGTCCATCATTGGTCTGTCAGAACCGTTCTTTATCAAAGTCCTGAAGCTTCTCGAAACGGAAGCTCCAGACACGGGTCAGCTCAACAAACTACAGCAGCAGCTCACAACAGACATTCAGGCGATTCAGCAGACAGTCAATTCCGGCACGGCAGGAATTTCGGCAGGTGAGTGGGAGACCATCAAGAGAGTTCTGGTCTACTGGGCAGACGAAGTGCTGACGCGTCACATTCGTGACTGGGACGACTTCACTCTTGAGCAGGAGTACTTCGGCGAACAGAACCGCGCCTGGAAGTTTTATGTAGAGGGCGAAGAAGCCGTCGCCACCGCCAGCAGTGAAGTGGCAGAGTTGTTCTACCTTGCCCTGGTACTCGGTTTTGAAGGAGATATCCAGGATGCATTCCGCGATGAACTGCGGAAAGATCTTCCAGGAGGACATCAGGACGCCGCATCAGCTCGCCGACACTGGGCGTCGCAGCTTCAACGGCGAATCAGAACAGAGGCGCAAAGCGACATCCAGGGGGAACCTCTGACAGGTAACGTGGATCCTCTGGGAAGCTCCACGTTATGGAAGTCTTCACTCGCAGCGTTTCTGATTGCACTCCTGTTCTTCGTGATCGTCTTCTGCTGGAACGCCCGAGGACCCGAAGATCCAACGAAGGCGACAGAAGAACAGTCGTCGTCAGAGGAGACTATTGAGCAGCACCAACCTGAACCACTTTGGACGTCGAGGACTCCGACGGAGTTTCAGTGGGCGACGATGGCTGACCCGTATAGCGGGCAAGATCAGTCTTGAACGTGTCGTAATTCTGACGAGTCGCAAACATGTAGTACCGGTCGTTGTGACGGACCAGGTACCGACCTTCCACGACTTCCCGATGCCTTACGTAGTGAACCGGATCACAGCCACCAAACGCGACTGCGTACTTCTGCGGATCTGCCTCAAACAGTGACTGTGCATGGCTGTCCGCAAAATGGTACTTTCGCCCGCGATAGCTGGCTGCGATTTCTGAATCAGCGACAACTTTGCGGCCATGATACAGCGAAACGATGCAGACGGTTTTGAGACGTTCGATAGGAACTGACTTTGTTACTTTGGGCAGCGAAATGACCCCGTTCGCATCTGTTGCTGCACCTTCTTCAGTCGCTGGCGGTGGCTTGACTTCGTTTCCATCGTTGCCTCCTGAGCCATCCAGCTTTTCCCATGCCGGCGGACCGAATTCTTCACCAACTCGATACGGCTGATAACAGCATCGGATGCCACTGGAAGCAATGGCCTGCACGGCCATCTGGCGAACTCTTCGGGAAGGCTCGAACGTACATCCGTCGTCCTTAATCTCGTAGGCAACGCGAGCGATCTTATTCAGCGTTTCAGCATTGGCACAGCAGCGACAGTGCCGAGGACTGTCTGCATCCGGTGCTCCACGAAGTCGGTCCTGAGCCGTCTGGCTCGCTGACCGGGTGCCACAGGCACACTCTGCAAACATGTCTCGCAGTGCCCGCGCGGCTTCAAAACGAACAGGCTCCCAGCGATCATTCAGCATGACATCCACCAGCATGTCCCGGGCCTCGGGAAACTTTGTGCAGTGGAATGTCTTGAGGTAACGAATGGCCTCAATGCGGTTGGGAATATCAAGCTCTCGGGCGCGAAGTTTCGAAGCAAGACCCTTCGGGTCCTCTTCCGGAGCATCACGAAAAGGACTTCGCAGCAGTTTATCGACCCGCTGCAGTCGCTTTTTGAGGAATGAGCCCCACTGAGGTTCCCCTGCATCCTGTGCACGTACCTGCACACAACACATAAGACCACACATGAGCCCGAAGGTGATGAGCTTCTTCCCTGAGATCTGAGACGGCATCCATCCGCTCCCAATGACTGGTTCAGTTTCCGGCAGTTGCCCGCATAGGGTCCACAGTCGTCGCAAAATCGATACGACTTATATGATGAAATCTCGTCACCCTGTTGTATGGACTGTAATGATCCCGACGTGGACCAGGGAGGATTCACAAGGTTCATCAGATCGTAACGTTCTGGCAAACTGGGGAATCCACCCTGGAAATTCCGGTGGTTTCTGTCAGGGGATTTTGAGATTACTCTGGGGAATCCGCAGCAGAATCTTACTCTGCCGTATTGCCGTCATCATCCACTTCGGGGTCTCCATCACCCATGTCAGAGCCGCCAGCCTTGTCTCCGGGCATGACAGGGACAACTTCCACGACGATGGCCGGGATCTCACCTTCTGCGACAGGTGGAGACTGTACGTTCACCGTGATAATCGCGCCGGCTCGCAGAATGTTCATCGATGACTTCTTGTAATACACACGGCCGCCTCGGACCACATCCACCTTGAAGTCGTACTTATAAACCGCATCCTGCTCATTGACCTGAACCAGATACTCTCGCTTTGCTCCACATGCCTCCATCTTCTGGTGGCCCAGCCAGACGTATGCATCTTCGGGCACATTAAAGATCAGACGGGCCTGCTTTTTCTCATAGAGCGCCTTTGATTGGGCTTCCGGAGTCAGACTGTCAATATCGATGGGAGCTTCGGGGATACAGCACGGATTTCCCGGGCAGCATTTTGCCTGGCCACAACAGGACTGGCAGGTTCGCACAGCAGGTCGTGAGCAATTGTTTGAATCCCTGTCTTTTGCAGGAACATGTGACGCGAAGAGAACAACAAGAAGCCCGGCAAAAATGGTTTTCATTGGAGGCACCCCTGACTGAGGAAAATGGGGACCGATACAGTCTCGGACGCCCTTGTCCTCTCATCGACAGAGCAGGGGCAAATCTGCAGAATCTGCGCGTCGCTGCAGAATGCGCTGATTCTGCCGGTATTCGCTCTACTCTTGCGGGGGCCAGATCACAATCCAGCCCTCCTCGTCAGCAGTCACAACGCGACCATTCGGAGCGATCGACACAGCCGTGATGGGCGCCTGATGAGGCGCTGTGAAGGTGTCTCCCGCTTTGCCTCGCTTTTCTCCAATATGGAGAATCGGCTGCACATTCTCCTCAATGCCGGACGGCTGAGCCCAGCGAAGAATTCGGGACCCGGCAGCACCTGTGATGATTTCCTTTGAATCATCGTCAAACACGGCGGCCGTAATCCCGCGCAGTCCGGAATCACCCGTATTGTGGAGCCCTGCGGCCTCAATCGTGGCCACCGGCTGAACCTGACCGTTCTCAACCCTGCAGACGACGCCCCAGCTCTCGAGGTCATCTTCGTCATTCAGGCGGAGACCAACTGCAACAAGCTGACTGCTGTCAGAGGAAAAACTGACATCGTTAAACGTCACAGAATCCAGTTCAATTCCTTCCGGAAGAGCAACATTCAGTTCCGTGATTTCATCCCCGGATATGCTCCACACCCGCAAATGCCCGGTCTGTAAGGCAGCAAGTGTCTTGGCGTCGTGACTCCACGTAATTCGGTTGGCAGCTTCCGCCTCTTCGTCAAGCATCCACCCGGGAATCTCGCGTTCAGATTCACCCGAACTGAAGACCTCAGCAGATGGCGGTGGTCCGGCAGGACTCCAGTTCCACAGCTTCACACAGCCGGCACGATCGATACTTGCAATTCGAAAGTCGGCTGTCACGGGACTGAAGACTGCCTGTTCGATCAGGCGTTTCCCAATGACCTGTCTGGTCAGCCGAAATACGGGACGTCCGTGATTGTTGCTGGATTCGTCACTATTAAAGACTCGAATGGAATCACTGCCGGTAACCACGAATTTGCGGTCCGCAGAAAAGGCAGCTCTGACAACAGGACCGTGTGACCGGAACTCGGCAATGTCTTTCTGAGACTGCAGGTCCCACAGATGTGCAAACCTGCCATCGAAGGTGGCGACGCGTCGACCGTTTGGCGTATTTGGTGCAAGGGCACCCCGGACCGCCTGATGGCCTTCGGGAAGCCGGAATCCCTCGATGGGTGCAAGCGTGTCGGCATTGAAAACCAGCAGCGTCCGTTCATGCACGTAAAGGATCTCGCTGCCATCGTCCGACCACGAGATATCATGCCGGTACGGACGATCAAGGTCGTCGCTCTTCGCTGCGATACTGACCGGCAGTTGCTTCCACCCGTCGGCCTCTGTCCAGCGTGAAAGGGTCAGGCGATATTCATCAGTCGTTCTGTTCTTGTTCAGGTCAGATGTGATAAAGCTCTGGCCATCCGGTCCTGGCCGAAGACGAATAATGAAATCAGGGCTTGGGCGGTCCAGCAGACGAAAAGAAAGCCCGTCTGCATTAATCGTCCAGTGCAGGACTGTTCCATCCAGACCGGCAGAGACGAATTCAGTATCAGAGCGGAAGAAGACACCGGACACTCCATCGCTGTTGTGCGCACCTTCCAGCTGTGCGATGACTTCTCCGGTTTCCAGATTCCAGAGCGTAAATGCACCACGTCTGGTTGCCGTAATCGCCTGCCGACTATTCGGTGAAATCGCGGCCGCAGTGACCTGATGTTTAAACTCGCCCTTCAGTTCGCGAACCGGCGTTACGCTGCCTGTCTCCATGATTTGCCGCGTGTCCCACAGAGCGACAAAGTAGGTGTCCGTCGACTGCGAGATTTCCGGCTTGCCGTCGTTTCTGACCATGCCGGCAATCAGCCAGCGACCGTCACGTGACACTGCGATTTCGCACGATGGATCTTCGACCTCGTAGGGCCGATCTTTTTCTTCACCATTCTCGAGCTCTGTTTCGTCCGCAACACCCAGTGGCTTTGATGGAATAATCCGCGATCGTTCATAGCCAATTCCATCTTCTCCTTCGCTGGCGTCCCACACAGAGAGCGACCCGAAGTAATCGAAGGTCAGCAGCAGTTTTCCGTCCGGAGGCAGAAACTTCAGAGTCACGATTTCCGGAATGTGACCTTCGACAAAGTTGTTTCTCTGAGGTGCAAAGAAGGGATCCCGAGGATTCAGCATGGATGCCGTTAACGTTCGCTTCCCCTGCGCCGTGAATGTGTGGGCCGCCAGGTCATTCGCACCCACGATCACACGTTCAGAATCCCGACTGAATTCGGCCGAATAAACGCTGCGCGCCTGCTGAATTCGTACCGCCTTTTCAGCGCCGTCTGGCCTGTTGGGCTCGGTTTCATCTGCAGGAAGTCCGGTGAGGATGTACTGTCCGGTCGGATATTCTGAGTCCGAATCAGACTGCGTCTGCAGCGGAAGCGATTCGCCGCCGAGCGCTGACACGTATTTGCTGTATTGATCAGTGTCCCAGATGCGTACGGTGTTATCGTCACCAACGGAAATCAGATGCCGCGACCCATTGGCCAGAAACCCGGCACAGCGAATCTGTTCACCACCGTGTCCTGCAAGACTTTGGTCCTTCCACAACCCAGCGATCTTCACCAGCCCCCAGCCATCTTCCTTTGATTCCCAGAGCTGCAGGTACCGCAGCTGTGTGGTCAGCACACGGTTGTCCGTCGAGAAGGAAACACTCGTGACCGGCTTGTTAGTGGAATGCACACTGATCAGAGAGGCTGTTTCATTCTGCGATTCAAACGGAAAATCATCGCTGGAGCGTTCAAACACTCGCACCAGATTTCGGCTGGTGACACCCAGTCGTTGTCCGTCCTGAGATACGAAGATCTCCTGAGGAAGAAAGTTGGTCTCGTCTTTCAGTCCTTTTGTCGGATCGATCTTGGGATAGGCGACATCGAGTGGCATTCCTTTGACATGCGCCTGAAAGGTCACCTGTCCGTCCTCCACCGAAAGGGGCAGCAGTCGAAGGTTGGCCGAACTTGTCAGCGTGACGACTCCCGCACCATCAGGAAGAAACACGGCATCCGTAATTTCAGGTCGATTGTCAGCGGGCCAGAACTGAAACGGTCGCAGGACCATACTCTGCGGGACCGCCCCGGAGAGGTCAAAGACCTCAACGACAGATTCCGGCTGTGAACGCTTTCCGACATCAGAAAACAGAAACAGATGTTGTCCATTCGGTGTCACCTGACACTTCTTTGTGCGTGGTGACTGAACCTCGGTGTCCGGTAGATTGACCTGTTTGTAGCTGCCGGCGTCTGACTTCCATACAGAACGAAACATTCTGCCCGCCGCGCAGATCACAGTTCCACTGGCGGAAACTTCCAGCTGTGCGGCGCTCCGCGGGATCTTCAGCCGGGCCACAGGTTTGGGGGAATCTGCGTCAGCAATATTTCGATAAACCAGCAACTCAGCATTGCCACTCTGAAAAATCAGCGTCGTTCCGTCCTGACTGACAACAGCCCGTCCTATGTCCTCCCCAAGAGGAATCATTGCGTTACCAGCATTCTCCTTCGCAAGCTTCAGCCGCTTTTCAAGAATCTCTTTGTTCTTGATGACAAACGGATTGGGTTCGTCGCGATCCAGTTCATCCTGAATCAACTGAATGTACTTTGGGTAGTCCTGAATGTCGTAATAGGCTTTGAGTCGGTCTTCGAAGGTTTGGAAAACGTCTTTCTGTGCATCGGCCAGCTGCCCCTGCGCTTGCTGCAGCGATTCCGCGGCAACCTTCGCTTTCCTTTCGGCCTCTACCTTCTTCTCCTCCGCGTCTGCTTTGCCTTCTTCGGCCTCAGCTGTTTCTTTCCTGGCATCCTCTGTATTCATTCTTGCCGTCCGGAGCTCCCCTAACACTTTTGTGAGGCTACTTAGAGCATCCGCTTCTTTCTCTTCCGCCGCATCTCGAGCTTTTTCTGCTTCCCTGAGATCATTCTTCGCCATACTGGCGAGGATGTTCAGTTGGTTCTTCTCATCCTTGAGTTTCTTTTCTTCTTTACGCAGGACAGCAAGGCTTCCGTTTGCCGACTCCAGATCTTCCAGAGCTTTGCTGGTTGCCTTTTGAGCTGACTCAGCTTTGTCCTGCTCAGCCTCTGCCAACTGTTTCGCATGGTCTGCCTGGAAATACAGCAGCAGTGCCACAATCGCACCGGCTACTGCCGAGATGGTCGCCAGACTCCAGGTACCCCGCATGATCGCGCGGCTGCGTTTGGCTCGCTTCAGCTGAGACCTGACCGCCTTGAATTCACGATGCCGCGATTCGGGAAGAATCTGTAAACCGAGGTCAACATCTCCCTTCTTAAGGGCGAGTCGGGCGTAAGCTTCACGCGCACGTCGATCGCCATCCACGGCTCGTCGGTTGTCGGGCCATTTGCGCAATGCTTCGTCGTAGAGTGCGACCGCAGACTGATAACGCTCGTAATTATCCGATGGGTGTTCTTCGACGCGCTGCATCAGTTCCTCAGCACGCCCAGTGAGTTGATATTCCCGAATGGCATCCTGAAATTCGGCCACACTCTGGTAGCGATCCATTGGATGTGTCTGGAGTGCTCGACGTGCAATCTGCATCAGTTCTCCATCATTGTAAACGTCTTCTTCAATCTCATTCCGCACAACCGCGTCCACGATTCGTGCGAGCTGAGCATTCGGGTCGTCCATGGCCCATGTTTCTTTCAGCAGATGGGGCGGGAACCCCTCAAGAACTTCATAAAGAATTGCGCCCAGCAGGTAAACATCTGTCTGAATTCCGACATTGTCCACCGTCTCTTCAGCAAGTTCCGGAGGCATATAAACGGGCGTTCCGGCGCCACCTCGAAAATCCAGCGCAATACTGTCTCGACGAGCAAAGTTGTCTGTGGTCATGGCAAGACCCCAGTCGAGCACCACCACTTCCCCGTACTCACCGACCAGCACGTTCTCAGGTTTCAGGTCCCGATTGATGACGCCACGCGAATGAGCAAACGCAACGGCGTCACAGACCTTGAGCAGAATCTCCAGATTCTGTTCCTGGGTCAGCTGGGACATCGAGGCGCTCCATTCCGTGCCGGTGACATGCTTCATGGAATAGAACAGTTTTCCATCAGCAGTCCGGCCGAGGTCGTGTACGGGAACAATATTGGGATGCACCAGATGTGCTGTCACCACGGCCTCAGAAACGAACATCGCCTGATCATGGTCAACACTGGGAGTGTCGGGTTTCAGTGTCTTAATCGCCAGTTCCCGATTGAGTGATGTCTGGCGAGCACTGTAGACAATCCCCATATTTCCGGCGCCCAGCTTCCCAAGCACTTCGTATTCCGGTTGATCCGGATCCACCGCGAATGCCGACTGCAGTCCGGTGGCGTCCTGCAGGTCTTCGGGGATTTCATTCAGAATGCCCGACACCTGGCCGGCCACATGCCGTTCACGTATGCGCAGGTTCCATGTGCTTTTTCCTGATGAGGGTCCGGTCTCCCCTGGCCCTCCCGCTGCAATGCCCTGACCTGCGAACTCCATGTCGTTGCCGGAATCCGCCGAGGCAACCTGCGTCTCTTTCAACAGAATGCTCATCCGGCCACTGTCGGCTCGATAGGTACGTGTGACAACATTAAACCTATCCCGATCCCTCGGCAGTTCGTGAGCCGAAACAGGGATTGCCGGAGCAAGTTGAGTCCCGTGACCTGGAGCCTTGCCCTGCCCCGCCTGCTGACCGGGAAGCTGCGTCCCGAATGCTGCATCTGAGGATGATTCCGGGCGTTTGGAATTCCACTTGCTCATAGCGTCGACCGTCCGAATTGCACTGACTTAAACCCGGTGCTCAGTCCGCATTCCGATAAATTCCAGCCGGATCGGGCGGACACCCCCTGACACACCCGCAAGGGACAAGCCGTACGATAACAGGAAGGAAGTGACATGACTTCCGAAAACAGATGTTACTGTGACCTCGTGTTACGAGCTTTGGTCCGATTGAGAATTCGTGAAATCAGCGGGACGCGCGTCGATGACGCTTCCGGCTTGTCTTTTCGCTTCAATCCGGAAACCGTCAGCGCAGCAATCGCCGATCCGACTGCAGACCCGGAGTCCATCATCTGCGACGTCGTCTCATCAGATTCATCCGTCGATTCATCCGGTGGAAGTTCCGGCTGAGCGTCCGACGCCTCTGTTTCCGGTGGATCCAGCAGCTGCTGAATCTCTGCGTCCGTCATTTTTTCCAGACGAAGTTCCGGGACTTCATCCAGCATTGGCTCCTGCATCGGGAATGGTTCATTCCGGAAGACGTCAAACTTCAGCACGGGTCGTTCAAATGTCACATCCTCGCCACCCTTGGCTTTCTTGGTAATCAGCCAGAGTTCATAACCTTCAGAGGGATCAAGCTGATTTTCCCGAACCCACTGCCTCAGACGCATGGGCTGCAGCAGTTTCCACCCAATCTCATCGGGGACATGATCGTAGCCCGGCTCCGGTTCAGAACTTCCTGCCTTCCGAAGCTGGAAGAAGTCTTCTGATTGAGTCGACCATGACGTAAGCGGAAACTCAACCAGTTCAGCGGCTGCAACAAACAGTGGCGGAGGATCTTCTGGTGGAAGGGCTTCTGCCGGTACCGGCAGCGGTTCGGGTGGTGCAGGAGCAGGTGGCGGAATAACTAATGGGGTCTCGACAAAGATGACTTTGAATGTGCCATCTTCAAAATGCAGATCCAGGTTATCAGTCGCCTGATCCAGGCTGCCAGTCAGTGTGAAATTGGCGGCCGCGGGCGGCAGATTGGATTGTGCAAGCGGGTTGAATGATCCTGTATCCGGGTTATCTGATGAACTTTGAATGTCTGTCAGTGACAAATTGTCAATCACATTCGGTGACGCTACGCGAATGGAATCATGGTGACTCAGTGAAAAGTCAGCGAGAATGATATTCAGTCCCAGCTGAGTAAACGGCACAACGTCATTGATGATGTTATAGACGTGTCCAATCATCCGATCAGCCCCACCTCCGGTGTCGATGGTCAGCGTCTCGTAACGGTCTGAAGTTGGAGTATTGTCAAAGACTCCGAGGGGCGGTGTCTGCACAACATCGTTGGATGGATCCCGCCAGTCAATGTGCAGCTGCAGATTGACCTCGCCCACCTCTCCCAGCGGCAGTTCGAATCGATAGGCCAGTTCAGTCGGATTGTTCTGGATCTCTGCATGCATGAGATTGATTGGCAGATCGGGCTCGAAGTTCGTTGCGATTCCACCATCTGTGACCAATCCGGAGCCCATCGCAAATGTCAGCAGTGTTTCGGCATCGACCCTCAGCCGATCGCCGGTGGGTGTATAAACGGCGCTGGCAGTTGGGTCGACGGTGGCCGTCCGCACCTCACCCAGTATGTCAATGGTGTCGGCAGCCAGAGTGATTGTTTCTCCTGTGCCGGCCGTGGTGTCCACCGCCCCATCCTCCGCAGTGATGTTCATCAGCACGTCAATTTCATCCGTCCGAACGGACACGCTGGACTTCGCCAGCGAGTGATTCGCACCCACACCGGCCGTCATATCAATTGCTGTACCGGTCTCTGCAGCTTCCTGATCCACAGCAAGCCGAATTGTGTTGGCGTCATCAACGATCACGACATAAGCCGTCCCGGGCTGCAACCCGTCGATTGTACGCACATCTTCAATCGTCGTCCCTCCTGCAGGTGTGAATGTAGCGGCGCCTGGAACAGCCACAGTTCCAACATCCGCGTCACCGGCCCCGTTTTCATAGATGACAGTATCACCAGTGAGGAATCCGTGCGCAGTCAGGGTGATCTGATCCGTACCTGAATCCACTGCAGCAGCTCCGTCGAACAGATGGATTGTGTTCACGGCGAGCGGCACAGCGGACACATTATTGGCAAATGTGGTCGTTCCCGTGCCTGCCAGTTGATTCAGCCCGGCGAGATTGACCGTTGACATGAAGTTAACATCGTTGGCATGGTCGATCGACAGGTCACGGATTGCCGCCGTTGCGCCAAGAGCGGAACTAAACGTGACATTGCCCGCAGTTGCTGCCCCTTCGGCTCGGAGCGTTAAGTCATTGGAGTCTGCTGCCAAACCGTCAACGGTGTTCAGAAAACTGATATTCCCTGCCGTGTTGCCGGATGTTGACACTTCAATATCGTCCATGATGGTTGCCGGCTCAGCGCCGTCCACATCTGTTCCGACGAGCACCCGGTCGTCGATTGTCAGATCTGAACCATTCCCCTGAGTCGGCCCGACACCTCCCCGAGCGGTCAGGTCGCCATTCAGACGTACAGACGAATTTGCGACTGACACAGAGGCATCCAGTGTGATTGTACCTGCGTTGCCTCCTGTAACTGTTCCCGCCGCACCGGATGTCGTGATGTCGTCCGAGATGATGTTGCGTCCCGCCAGCCAGGTTGAGTTACCACCATCTTCGCCATTCATGTCGCCGACCGTATTCACTTCACCAGACGAAGACGCAGTGATGTCATTGCCTGCCGTAATGTCGACGTGTGCTCCGCGGGTCGTCACAGCAGCGTTAATATCAACATCAGAAGTTGCATCGATCTCTACTCTCAGGGCTGCTGTCTCAGTCGACGTGTCAACGGTGCCATCAACAGTGACAGACCCGCCTACCGCATCCAGTGTCACCAACCCGCCTTCGCCCATCACGGTCGGATCTATGGTATCCCCACCCACTGCACTGATCGCTGCTGTCGTGATACTGCCATTCACTGTGGTGACTCTCACATCACCGGCGTCACTGTCCATCGCATCGGTGACATTATCGAACCCGTCAGTCGTGATGCTGCCGGCCAGACTCACGTTCCCCGTAAGCCCGGCATTCGTCGTGTCCATGGTCACATTGCCGGAGTTCTCATTGTTCTTGTCACCGGTCGTCGTGATGTCACCTGCAACCGTGCTGCTGATCCCGCCGCCGGCATCCACGTCCACCGTGCCGCCCAGCGTCGTTATGCCTGCGTTGATGGCTACATTGCGAGCAGCATCAATATCTACGCTGACTGCCCCGATCTCTGTTGAGGTGTTGATTGCGCCGCCTACCGTTACATCACCGTCGTCACCGCTGGCGTCGCCGTCCTGAGCATGCAGTGTCACCACTCCGCCTTCGCCCATCACCGTCGGATCTGTGGTATCCCCACCCACTGCACTGATCGCTGCTGTCGTGATGTTGCCATCCAGCGCCGTGATCGTCACATTACCAGCGTCACTGTCCTGAGCATCGGTCGCATTCGCGAACCCGTCAGTCGTAATCGTACCCGACACGCCGATGTTGCCGGCAACCGAATCGATCGTCACATCCCCGGAGTCTTCGTTCACCTTGTCACCGGTCGTCGTGATCGTACCCGCGACCGAACTCGTTACATTCGCACCTGCGGCGATCTCCACGCGACCACCCAGGGTGGTCACAGCAGCGTTAAGATCGACATCGGAAGTTGCGTCGATCTCTACTCTCAGGGCTGCTGTCTCAGTCGACGTATCAACGGTGCCATCAACAGTGACAGACCCGCCTACCGCATCCAGTGTCACCAACC
>CAJWGB010000180.1 GCA_913031625.1 uncultured Planctomycetaceae bacterium
AATGGTCTCGAACAAATCCCATCGGCGAATAGAACGAGGCAAACCGCAATGGCGGAGCCGTTGACTCCTTCGTGTCTGCATTCAGCTCAAGCCATGGCAGAGCCAGCATGCTGCCGCTGGCTCCCATGAGAAATCCACGTCTGCCAAGTGATTTCATTTTGCGTCTTTCTGTGTGAAGACTGGGTGCAGAACAATATTCCTGATCACGTCTCTCATTTTGTAATCGTCATTCCTGCAGGCTCTGGCTATCTCAACTGCGGCGTTTCGGTCTGCCAGAGTCAACTCACGTCCCAGAGCATAGGACAACAGGTGCCTGATAAAGGCGACTGCAAAGAGATCCTGCTCTGAGCGAACCGCATCTTTGAATTCCACGATATCACGAAAGTCGTGCTTACCAAACAGCGTTCCACTTGCGTCCACCGCCAGGCCGGTTCGATACCTGTCACGCCACCGTCCCAGCAGGTCGTAATTCTCCAGGGCAAATCCAAGGGAGTCAATCTTCTTGTGGCAGCCCGCACACTGAGCGTTACTGCTGTGAGCTTTCAGCTTCTGCCGGACCGTCAGATTCTCTTTCTCAAGTGTGCTGTCATCCGCCCGCAGGTCCGGCACATTATCCGGCGGTGGCTCGGGGGGATCATTGAAGATGACCGAGGAAACCCATGAGCCTCGTGTGATTGGCAGCGAACGATGGGGGCTCGATGTCATGACCATGACGGCCGATGTGGTGACGACGCCTCCATACCGCCGATCATCCAGTGGCGTTCGAGTGAACTCAATGTGCCGCAGGTTAACGTTGATAGGATAGGTGGCAGCTCGACCCTCGTACCATTCCGACAACAGGTGACTGCGGTACGAAAAGTCGGCGTCAACCAGCTGGATGATCGGGCGGTTCTCCACAAATACCGTTTCAAAGTTCAGTAGTGGCTCGAGCATCATGTGCATGCCACGCTTGTAAGAGATCTTGTCGTCTCCCCCGAAGTAATACTCCCGATACGTTTTGAAGTCCGGGGAGGCAGAAACAAGGTTGTTAATCTTCAGCCACTGCGGGGCAAAGCTGTCGCAGAAGTTCTTGACACGGCGATCCGACATCATGCGGTCCACCTGGTAACTCAGCTCTTCCGGGTTGAACAGATCCGATTCCTCCGCGACCCCCAACAGGTCGTCGTCAGGAATTGAACTCCATAAAAAGAACGACAGGCGGGTGGCCAGATTAAATGCGTCTCGATTTGGCAGCTTCGCATCCTGTTCGTTGTGCACGTGCATGAATCGAGGCGACGCCAACGCACCCGAGACAACGTCCTTCATGCTTTGAGTGAAATCTTCCGTGGCAAGGTATCGCTTATCAAAGTAACGGGTGTACAGTCGAAGCGTTTTCTCATCGGCTGGCGAACGGAACGCTCGCCGGAGAAAGTTCCTGATTCTGTCGTGTGCGATGGCGGTCACGGATTGTGTTGGCTTTGATGGAACCACATCGGGCGTCTTCCAGCTACCAACCAGCTCATTGTGAGCCGTCTGGTCCGCACCTTCTGCCAGCTGTTTAATCTGCTCTGCCTTCAGTCCAGAGCGAAACAGGCGAATCGATTTCAGGTCTCCCCGAAACGGTTCTCTGCCGCCATACGATCCAACTTCCATTTGGCGATTGCTGGCGGTGTAAAGTTCGCCGTCTTCTGCCTGGCTGCCAACCAGTTTGCCGTCGACGTACAGATTCATCCTGTGGCCGTCGAAGGTTCCGGCGACGTGATGCCATTTGCCATCTCCCAGCAGTGCCGGGTCGACCGGAGCGCCAAACTCAAGGTATCGGCCGGCAATACCGGCTCCCATCCACAGGCCCCAAATGTCTCCTGTCCGGCCAATTGACAGCAGCTGTCGCCTCCAGTCATCCTCACGGCGGACAATTGTCTGCCATGAGTCAGGCGTCGCGGCCGGCTTAATCCAGGCACTGATGGTGACGCCTGACCCCTTAACCATTGCGTCCCGATCCGTAATCTTTACGAGACGTTCGACAGGTCGAGGATTGTTCGGGTCCTCAAACAGGTTCTCCCACACGCCGCAGTTCTGATCAAAATTCTCGGCGTTCACCACGGAACGACTGAGCTCCATGAATGCCTGCATCAGCACGGGGCTCAGGCTGAGATGATCACCGCGGTTGTTGAATCCGTTCTCGGCGGGAGGATCTTTGGGGAATGCCATCACTCCGAGGAGTCGATTCTCCAGCAGTTGCTGAAGTCCCATAATGCGATTGCCAACCACGACGACTTCCGGCATCTTTCCAGTCTCCGGACGGAAGTAATCGTTGTGGTCGCGGATGATTCGGTCGTTGATTGAGTAAACCCAGGAACGCAGCTGGAAGAGATCCCGGACTGCGTTGCCATACTCAAACCGATTCATGCGGCGCAGTCGAAACGGTGTCACAGGCTGACTGCGGGCAACGCGTTCGAAAGTCGCCTCGAGTTCTTCGGTGAGCGTCTTTCTCTGATCCGTGGAGGGCTGTGGCGAATCCTCCGGCGGCATAACGTTCTTCTGCAGGACAGAGACGAGTTGTTCCAGCAACCGTGGACTCTTCTCAAGGTCCCGCCACGATTGCAGCGTGCTGAGATTGATGTCTCGCTCTGAGGTTTCCGCTCCGTGACAGCCGAAGCAGTATTCTTTCAGGATCGGTTTGACGGCCGTTGTGAACTCCGTCCGTTCGTCAGCGGTGAGTTGCAGGGAGCTGACGAATAAGACGCCGATGGTCAGCGTGTGGTGCAGAAGTTGTTGCGCAAAATCCATCGTTGATTCCACTGGCTGCAGGTGGCCTGGGACTGCTGCCTTAATGTTGGCATCTTTTCACCGGGAATTCCATGCCGACAGGTGTGGTTGATCTCTTGCGGGCTGATCTCAGGACATTACCGAAGAATTGGGGCATCAGTGAGAGTTGAGTTGGCAGGGGGGATGCATCGCCCACCGCCCGCTCCAGTATTCAGAGGTGTTCATTGTTGTGGGGCGGTGTCCACCCTGCTTCTGGTTTTGTGCTGTTCGTGGACTGGTGAAATCCGGCCGTTAGCTGAGCAGCTCCCGTACAACACGGCCGTGGACGTCCGTCAGCCGGAAATCCCGGCCCGCATGTCGATACGTCAAGCGTTCATGGTCGAGACCCACTACGTCCAGAATCGTGGCATGAAAATCGTGAATGTGCACCGCGTTCTCGTCGATGCGATTTCCGATGTCGTCCGTCTGGCCATGGATGATTCCCGGCTTGATTCCTCCTCCGGCCAGCCAGCTGGAGAACGCCCAGGGGTGGTGAGTTCTGCTTTTTGTTCCCTTGCCGTCCTGTGCCCAGGGGGAACGGCCAAACTCGGTACAGAACACTAACAGGACATCATCAAACAGCCCTCGTTGCCGCAGGTCTCTGATCAGGGCGGCGACCGGCTGGTCGACTCGTTTTGCGTACTTTGCGTGCGTGGCCACGTCTCGGTGAGCGGCATCCCAGTTGTCGCGGCATGCTCCCACGGCGTCGACAATTTCGACGAAACGAACTCCATTCTCAATCATTCGTCGCGCTGTAATACACTGTGCGGCATACGATGTTTTGTCCTGTTCGGCACATCCGTAGGCATCGAGAGTCGCTTTTGATTCCTGACTTAGATCCAGCACATGCGGCGCCAGATCCTGAAGCCCCTTTGCCGTGCGGAATGAGGCAATCCGGCTTTGAAGGTTTGGGTCCTCGTTGCGCCCCTTTAGATGACGCTGATTCAGTGAGTCAAGAATTCCCAGTTCCAGTTCCTGAAGAGCAGCCGGAGACGAAGGCTGCAGGTTGGGCAGGGGAGTGTCGCCGGGCACGATCTGAACACCGCGATGCACGCCAGGAAGAAAACTGGAATCCCAGATACGTGGGCCGCTGTAGGGGCGGTGTTCCGAGATTACCACATGGGAAGGCAGGTTGTCATTGAATGATTTGAGTCCATAGCTGAGCCATGCCCCGAGGCTCGGCATCGCGACTCCCGTGCTGCCGGTGTGCAGCTGCAGCGTCGCCTCACCATGGTCACGGTGATCGCAGTGCATCGAACGGATCAAGGCGACTTCGTGCATCACAGAGCGAATGTGGGGAAAGAGGTCGCTGACCTCAGTTCCACATTCACGATTGGCATGGAATCGCCAGAGGGGAGCCTTCAGGAAGCGTTCCTGTTTTGGCTGAGACGAAACGCCCGCCTTGAACTCTGTGCCAATGGAAACGTCGTGTTGCCGAATCAGCCGCGGTTTGGGGTCGAAGGTGTCCACGTGCGAAAAGCCGCCGGACATGTAAAGCACAATCACGTGTTTTGCCCGCGGCGAGTGATGAGTCCGTTCTTCTGTGGTGCTCCGGTTTGCACGGGCTGCCAGTCCTCCGACAGCAGCGAGTCCGGAGGCCGCCGTCATCTGCAGCAGGCTTCTGCGATTTTGTCGAGTTGGGTTGATTCGGGACATGTCAGTCGATGAAGAAAAACTCGTTGCTCGTCAGGACAGCGCGACACAATGCGACCATAGGATCATGTGGCGCAGTGCTCTTTGCTCGATAACCGTCGAGGAACTCACTGATTGCCGCCAGTTCGCCACGGGATGGCACTCTCCCCAGGGCAAGTTCATAGAGGCGAACGATCTGTTCCGGCTCGGTCTCCTGAGTCTTTTTTAATCGGTCAGCAAGGGCCGTCGCCTGTTCCCTCACAAATGGCGAATTCATAAGGTACAGCGCCTGAGAAGGCACGTTGGCACTTTCACGGCGGGACGTACTAGAATTACGGTCGGGCCCGTCGAAGAGCGACAGGAATGAATTTCGAAACAGCCGTTGAGTGACCATGTAGACACTGCGACGTTTCGTCGGGAACTCTTCATGAAAAGGATTGTTCAGGCTGTAGCGGGCGGAGTACCAGGGCCGGAAGGGATGGGCTGTCCCCTGCGTTCTGTCCAGCTGGCCGCTCACTGCCAGCATTGCATCGCGGATCTCTTCCGCATCCAGGCGGCGTCGAGGAAATGCTGTGAGTTGTGGGGGGCGATCCGTGGCTCCGCTGGCCATGGTATAGGTCTCGCTGAGCATGATGCGTCGATGGAGTTGCTTGATTGACCAGCCCTCCTTCACGAACTGACTGGCGAGCCAGTCCAGTAGGTGCGGATGAGTGGAGAGTGTTCCCTGAAGTCCAAAGTTGTCCGCAGTCTCCACAAGCCCCGTACCGAAATGCTGCTGCCAGATGCGGTTAACGATCACGCGAGCCGTAAGTGGATGATCGGGCCGCGTCAGCCAGTGGGCCAGCTGCAGGCGACCAGAACCGCTGGGGATATCTGGTGTTTCGGGTGCAAGGACGCTCAGGAAACCTCGCGTGACTTTGGGACCAGGCAGCTTCGGGTTTCCTCGGCGGTGTAGCCGCGCGTCATGTGGTGTGCCTTCGCTGACAGCAAACACGAACTCCACAGGAGGATTGTCCGCCATCCGTTGCTTCTCGTCTTTGATCCACTGCAGGCCTTTCAGCATCAGCTCACGAAATCTGCCCTTATGCTGACTCAAAAGTTCTTCGCGCTTCTGTTGCAGTTGCGGCCTTCTTTCAGCTTCAGCAGTGGTCAGCTCTTTCGTGACCCGCTTGAACTCGTCAAGAGTAGGCTTCAGCCATGGCCTGAAATGGTTATTGATCTGATATTCATAGCGCGAGATCAGCGACCAGTAGTCCTTCGCGGCCTGCTGTGACTTCGGGTCTGTGGCAACTGACGCCAGGCCGGACGGCGACTTTTGATCAGACATCCCCATCCACGGGTATTGCGTGCTCTCAAAAATCCCATAGAGGCGGTAGTAGTCGGTGTTGAGTATCGGGTCAAACTTGTGATCATGGCATCGAGCACACCGCAGGGTCAGACCCAGGACGCCGCGGCCAACGGTGTCCAGTGTGTCTTCTATCGTGAGGTACATGTCGTCGTCTTTGCGGTTTCCAAATCGCCGCGACATGGCAATGAAACCGGTCGCAATAATCAGTTGCCTTGCTTCTTCCGGATCTGTGACGTCCCGGGCAATGAGGTCACCCGCAATCTGGGCTCTCACGAACTGATCGAAGGGCAGGTCAGCGTTCAGGGAGTCGATCACCCAGTTGCGGTACAGATATGCCTGGGGAATCGGAAAGTCGCCGACGTCCCCCTGAGTATCTGCGTACCGAGCTACGTCCAGCCATTGGCGTCCCTGTCGTTCTCCATACGCTTTTGATGCCAGGAGTCTGTCGACCAGCCGCGCAAACGCTGTGGAGTCATCGGCGTCATCATTTAGAAAATCATCAATCTCGGCCGGAGTCGCAGGCAGGCCGATCAGGTCAAATGTGGCTCGCCGAATGAGCGTTCGACGATCGGCTCGCTCCGTTGCACGTATGCCCTGACGTCGGAATTCAACAAACTGATCGATTTCACTCCGGCTCCACCTCGGATCTTTGACGTCGGGGGGAGAAACATCCTGACGCGGTTGAAAAGACCAGTGGTCGGTCTCAATGCGAGTGTCCGAGAGTCTGGGGTTCGTCTGAACAGGTCGTTCCGCCTCCGTTCCCCAGACGGCTCCGGCATCGATCCACCGAGCAAGAGTCTGGATTTGCTGTCTTGAAAGTGAAGCGTCTCGATCTGGTGGCATCGAAAGCTCTTTGTGCGTTCGCCGAACAGCATGAATCAGCAGACTGTCAGCAGATCTGCCTGGAACGATGGCCGGTCCAAAGTCACCGCCATCAAGGAGTGTCTGGCGCGAACCCAGATCCAGAGACGATTCGGCATCTCGCCCTCCGGAATGGCATTCTCCGCATTTTTCCACGAGCAACGGTCGTACGTTGAGCTCAAAGAACTCCTCGGTGTTCGCAACCTCAGTCAGTGGAGTGGCCACCGGTGAACTCAGTGATCTCTTCCCAGCTAGATAGTGTTGCTGAACAGTTTCCGCTGGGATTGCGCGGTCGTAGATCGCCACTTCATCGATTGCTCCGTGCCATGGCGAGCCAGAGTAATGGTTGTTGCCAATGACCAGTGGGCCGTGGTTATTGATGCTGAACTTGTCTGTGATTTGTGCACTTGCGACTGCTGCGCCATCGATCCAACCCATCACAGTGGATTGGGCCCGGTCGACCGCGATGACCACGTGATGCCACTTTCGATCACCGGCCGCCTGTTTGCCGCCAGGGTTGGGGATGTTCAGCACGATGCCGGGATCACCCGCCGACTGGATTCGGAACGAATAGTCTCCGCTCTGCCGCGTGCGATAGAACCAGAGTGAATTGGAGATGAACCGCTTTGGATCTGCTTTGTACAGAATACTGTAGTTCACTTTGTTGTCAGCGGCGGCCGCTTCATCAACAAGCCAGAGCTCGATGGAAAACGAACCGTTGAAAACTGCCTCCAGTCTTCGGTGCTGTTCGGGGTTGAGAGTTGCTTCAACACGGCCCTTGCCGGCTCTGAAAGCGGCAGCGGTCCCCGAAACTCCCCGGCGGACACTGACACCGGCCGTAAACCGAGCATGAAGATCTCCGACGCTGTCAGTTGCGTTTGAGGTCGTGGTTTCATCAAGTGACCACAGGGCGACAGCAGAGTCCCCTGCCACAACTGCCGGGTAGTCTTTGGCAGTTTCGTCGGCAGATGCAGGCGATTGCGGTATGCAGACTGCGCAAAATAAAAGGATCGCTCGAACGTTCATAGTGACTAGTGTAGGTCAATGACAACAGCATCAAAAGCTCCCGGTTGCCATTTGACATGATTTCCTCGTCGCACCGAAACGACCAACGACAAACGCGGGCGAACTCTGTTCGCATGAGATTCAAACAGAACACGCCTGCGAGTGAGTCCGATCAAAGTTTACCTGGTAAACAGGTCAGTACTGAGCCGGTTCAAATAGTACAGAGTCGTTTTCAGTTCGGGATGGAGCCAATCCATCGACCAAAACTAAGCGGTCTTCTGATCAGGGTATTTCACGCGACCGTGATAGACGGCAAGGAGCGATTTGACGATTGATTCCTGTACGGTTCGCAGTTCCGCCATCGTCAGGCCGCATTCGTCAAACTGCCCCTCCATGACGCGTTTCAGAGTGATTTCATTCACCAGTGATCGGATGCGTGCGGGAGTCGGCTCTTTCAGAGTTCGACTGGCGCTTTCGATTGCATCCGCAAGCATCATGACACCGGTTTCCCTTGATTGAGGCTTCGGGCCGGGGTACTGGAAGGATGCTTCTTCGGCGTCAGTACGGTGATCTTCGTCCACTCGATTGGCGGCTTCGCGGTAAAAGTATTCCACCACAGTCCGGCCGTGATGCTGCTCGATAAAGTCGATCAGTTTGCGGGGCAGGTTGTGTTGCTCGGCCATTTCAACCCCGTCCTTTACGTGACCGATGATGATCAGGGAACTCATGGCAGGAGACAGCTTGTCGTGTGGGTTCTCCTGTCCCTCAGTCATGTTCTCGATGAAGTACTCCGGCTTCAGCATCTTCCCAATGTCATGGAAGTATGCCCCGACTCGTAACAGCAGACCGTTCGCGCCGATCGAGTCTGCAGCAGCTTCGCCTATGGATGCGACTGTAATTGAATGGTTGTACGACCCGGGCGCTCTTCTTGCGAGTTCCTGCAACAGGGGGTGAGAGACGTCCGTCAGTTCGAGCAGGCTGATGTCAGTAACGATTCCGAATGCCTTCTCAATGAATGGCAGGAACCCCTGCACGAGTACGCAGCAGCACAGGACATACAGAGCATGTTTGATGCCTACCGCAAGGATTTCCGGATGACTCCACGCTTCTGAAAAATCATAGGTTGCCATCACGGCCATGCCCCAGACAGCAAGAAAGGAAATTGCTGACAGGACGAATCCCAGTTTGATGAGCGCGGAACGAGTAGCCACAGTCTTGAGCGGAATGACGGCCACGAAAGTGAGCAGCGCCAGTACAGAAAAGTGTGAGAGACTGCCGGTTGTTGAGGAGACGGTGAGCAGGGCAATACAGAATCCAAGGACCACTCCAAGCACCTGGCTGTGAACAATGGCCACAATCATGACAACAGCCAGGAGAGGAATGACTTCCGCACGCCAGGGGTCCTGACTCAGGATCGTTCCCAGTAATACGGCACCAGCCGACATCACCGCCAGTGCGACCAGATGCCCGGTTTCGTCCAGGAGACCGGGTTCATTTCGACTGATATAGACTCCGATGAGAGTGACCATCAACAGGACCATCAGCCCGGAACCGGCAACGCTTGTTAGCCGCTGGCTAAAGGTGACGCTTGCATCGAAGGCTTCATGTTCTTCTTCGAGCCTCAACAGTTCCGGTGACCCCAGCATGGTGCCGCTGTCCACCAGAACCTGCCCGGCCTGGAACTCTTGATACTGAGGAGGCACCGATTCCGCCGCCATCCGCCGCCGGTCAGCCGTAAGGGCTGGGGAGTATGTCAGCTGGCCCTTTAGCCGTTGACGCAGCCATGTTTCCACGGCAGTCTGCATTCGGGACAGTTGAGGCAGCGACTTCCATGCTGATCCAAATCGGCCCGTCTGACGAAGTTGATCGTCCAGAGTAACCTGACTCATCACGAACTTCTGGGATTGTCCCTCTTCATCAACGACCTCAACCGGTCTGAGGGCATTGAATGCGGAGTCGGAAAGTTGTGAGGCGGCTCGTGCTTCGTCGTCCAGAATTCCAATCGGCTGAGCACCGCTCAGAAGCGTTTCGAACTCCTGGCACATCTGATTTACTCGGAGTCCGATGGCGACTTCCGGATCTGTCAGTGTTGATTGAATCTTCTGAAAGCGTGTCTGTGTGGGAATGTTTTGTTCAATGTCCCCCGGAATCTCGAAGGTCAGATCGAATGACTCGATAACTTCCTGAGGGACGTCTCGGATGGCTTCGGCATCTGCCACAAGACCGAGGTCTGCGCGGAAGGCTGCGGCAATGGACTCTGTCACCGTCGAGTCGATTGTGAACACAAGAGGAGCACCGGCCTGAGCATCGGCGCGGGCCTGCTGAGTTGCGACGGCGTTCTCAATCTGAAACCGAATGCGCGACTGGATGCCGCTGGAGGTGACCTGGCCTTCGCGCCAGGAGAACCGTGTCTGCCAGACCTGCATGGAACAAAGCATCAGGATCACAGCCAACACGGCCACCAGCATTCGAGTAAGAATGCGGTAGTCCTGCAGCGAAGTGATCAGCTTGTCCCAAAGGTTGGGAGTTGGCCGAAAGACTCGGGTTTGTCGAGCGCGACGAGCGCCAAATAATGACATCGTATACAGGCCGACGGAGTTGCGTCCGTCGCGCTGGCTGGTCCGTCCCTGAATTCTCAGCCGACGTTACTCGCCGGAACCGTCTTCGTATGCCGAAACGATCTGTCGAACCAGCCTGTGGCGGACAATATCCTGCCCGGTGAGCCGAACAATCTCAACCCCGTCTATTCGGGAAAGCCTTCGAATTCCGTCCTCAAGGCCGCTGCGCGTGCCTTTGGGCAGGTCATTCTGTGTCGCATCCCCCGTGACCACGATTCGGGAATTAACTCCCATCCTTGTCAAAAACATCTTCATTTGCGTAACCGTCGTATTTTGCCCTTCATCAAGGATCATGAAGGTATCATTCAAAGTTCGGCCTCGCATGAAGGCAAGGGGCGCGATCTCAATCACGTCGTTGGCCATGTAACGGCGGACCTGATCAAAGTCGAGCATGTCGTTGATGGCATCCAGCAGTGGTCGTACGAAGGGATTCACCTTGGCAAACATGTCTCCGGGAAGAAAGCCAAGTTTCTCACCTGCTTCGACAGCAGGCCGCACCAGCACGATCTTTCGCACGAGTTCATCTCGCAGTGCCTGGAGTGCCATGGCGACGGCGAGATATGTCTTCCCGCATCCCGCCGGGCCGTCACAGAACACCAGCGACTTTTCCGTCATCGCTTCCATGTAGGCAGCCTGGCCCGGCGTTTTTGGTCGGATGCTGGCGACCTTATCCCGGCCCGCTCGTCCCGCGCGAATACTCTGATCGCGCGGCGAGATGGCTGTGTTGCCTGCTGATTCCTGACTATCAGTTTCGTGATACATGGTTTCGGGGGAGTCGTTACTGGTTTCCAGAGTTGTTGCTATGTCGGCTTCAAACAGCTCGCCGGTCAGCCTCAGGATCTTCAGCCAGCGATGCAGAAGTTCCTCGCACCGGTCCACGTCGTCGGCGTCGCCGTCCACTACAAGAGTGCTGCCGCGCAGAATAATTCTGACGCCGAACTTCTTTCGAAGTCGCCGAACATATTCATCCTGAGGACCAAACAGAGCCTGGGCCTCCGTCTGGCTGGTAAGTGTGATCTGCGTTTCTGCCATCACATGCGTTTTATGCGGACCTTCTGCCTGAGACAAGGTACAGGAGTCAGTGAATGTCGCCTCGGACACCGCCAAATCATGAGTGTTCGCGGTGAATGAGTGGCCGGTTGGAATTCGAGCATCTCCCTGGAGACCGATTCCAGACGACATTGTTGTCCCGGGACGGAATCCAAAGTTGTGCAGACAGTATTGGAAGTTCGTGCGGAAGTCTCCCATAATACGAGTGTGAAGATTCTTCAAAGACTGTTGACGCTCGTAATTCTTCTGTTGGTGTGTCTGCCGCATCACGGTGCAGATGCCGATGATCCCGGAGGTCGAACGCAGCCCTCAATTTCGTTAAGAGGCGGCAACCCCGACGCTCTCACACTGGTCCGCATTCAGTACGACAGTGTCGGGGGAATGGGCGAGTCGTGGTATCACTACGAGGGACGTGACTGGCAACGCTGGGAAACTGATTTTCCACGCGCAGAACTTAATCTGCTCCAGCGACTGCAGGAACTCACTTCGATTCGCGTGAATCCGGAACCAATCTCGATGCGGCTCACTGATCGGCGTCTGTTCGATTATCCGTTTGTGCTGATGAGTGACGTGGGCTGGCAGATACTCTCGCCTCTGGAACGCAAAGCGCTCACACGGTATCTCCAGGAAGGTGGTTTCCTCTGGGTGGATGACTTCTGGGGCGACGCAGAACTCGACAACATGATGAATAACATTGGGAGTCTTCATCGAGACTGGGAGTGGAAGAGAATTCCCGATGGTCACTCCATCCTGTCCATTGTTTATCGGCTAAAGGCATGCCCGCAGATTCCCGCGCGAATCTTCTTTGTCCAGACAGGCAGGGACTATGATCCACCCAATGTGCACCGCATGCCCGCCGGAGGGTGGGAAGGTGTCTCAACCGTCAACTTCCTTGGTCTGTTTGACGAACACGGACGGCTGATGGCCGTGGCAACTCACAACACGGATATCGCTGATGGCTGGGAACGAGAGGGTGAGTCCAAAGAGTTCTTCGATCGCTTTTCCGTTAAGTCATATGCAATGGCGATCAACGTGTTGTTCTATGCGATGTCGCACTGATCCGGTTTGGGATTGTTGTCGCGTTCATTGGATGAAGCTCACTACACTGGTGACACCCGAAATTCACGGCCGGGGTGTCTCTGACTCGCGCTACGGGCCTGGAGTGTGTGACAGTCCACTACTCGTCAGACGGAAGGCGGACGATTCGCAGGTTGCGAATCAGTAACGCAGGTTTGGTTGTTCCAAGACTGGCGGCGACACCGAGGCGGCCGACCGGGCCTGATTGTGTCTGTGTCACGATCACACCATTAATCTTCACCTGTGTCCCGCGACTGTCGGACACTACTTCGACTCGGTTAATCCGGTCGGCTCGCATGCTGACTTTTACTTTGGGTTCCGCAAGTGTTTGTCGCTGGCGAAGATCAACGATCGTTCCCGGGCCGGTATTGTCCATGATGACTCCGGAGCCTTTGAAATCATTCAGGCCGACGCTTTCCGCTCCGAGGACCAGATAGGCGGATGTCGTCTGTGGGTAAATGTCGGCACGGATCGCATACCGATCATGCTGAATCTCACCCATGAAACCCACGATGGCCTGCAGCGGCTTGTCTGTTTTCAACCGAACTTCGGTCTCGGCAATCGACCAGAGGTCAGTCGCACTCACTTCATCTGTGCCGGGGGAGGACAGGCCAAAGAAGCTGACGCCTTCATTTCCGGAAAACAGTGGTTCAAACTGACGACTCTTCAACAGCTTCGTAAGCTCCTGACTGTCGATTTCCCGATTGCCCCCATCATCGGAAGCGAGAGATTCCGCCAGCTTTTGGGCGGTCTCAAGATCTTTGGCGACGCCCGTTTCATAGTCGGAACCGTTTCGTGACCGATAGACTTCAGCAGCGGCCTCAATCAAAGGATGTACGAGATCAAATTTCTCGGCTGGAATTGCTTTCAGGCAGAGTCGAATGACGTGTTCCATCAGTTGGTCTTCGCGATCGGAACTCATTCCGGTTTTGCGAAAGAGCTTGATGGATTCCGCGGCGGCAGCCAACTCATCCGTTTGAAACCATTGACTTCTTAGTCGGTCTACTTCGAACAGTACTTCGACGGCTCGGCTGCGTGTGGCAAGGTCTTCCTCGATGAGCTGCAGCATGGCTGCCGAGGATGTATCTGCCTGACCTTCACGAACCACATCCAGCAGTTCCCATGAAAGGTCAACGCGGTCATCTGTTCGCCGAGCTGCGATCAGTTTGGACCGGTGAGTTTCTTTGAGTTGTTCGAGAAGAGGGGCAATCTCTTCTTCTGTCGGCAGGGATGGCGGTGCCGGGCCTTCAATTCTGAATTCGATCTCGACCTCGCCCTTCATTCGCCGGATGCGATTGTTGAGGGCCGGGCCGGCCATCATGGCGGCTTCGAGTGAAACGGCAACTCTATCGGAAGCATCTGCCGGCACGTCCCAGACGAGCAGTGTGGCGGTGGGAGAAATCACCATTCCTGCTGGTGGGGGGCTGGCAAACCGAATATTGCGGCGCCACTGTCTTTCAAACTGCTGCAGGGCGGGCGGCATACGCAGTGGCACCTGAACTTTCTCACCCCGTTTTGCGACAACTGGCGGCACGGACAGCAACACGTGT
>CAJWGB010000181.1 GCA_913031625.1 uncultured Planctomycetaceae bacterium
GAACTTGGCGAAGGGGGCGGCGCGGCCCAGAAGCTTTTCCCACCACGAACGGTCACGGCGCACGTCGAGCTCGGAGACGGAAAAGCCGCGGATCGTGGTGACGATGCCGCGCAGGCTGTCGCCGGCGGGCCCCACGTCCTTGTTGCGCACGCCTTGCAGCATGGCCTGGGAAATCTCCTGCAACTCGGCCTGCGCGGCGGAGCCGAAGGAAACGATGGACCGGGTATCGGCCATGTCGATCTCGGCCATGCGGCGGGTGATCTCGGCGCTCTGGGTCGCGTCCGCCTTCTCGAGCGGGACAATGGCATTGGCGTCGGCCGGTTCGGGCAGGATGGCGCGGCCATGGCAGGCGGCGGGCCCAGCGCCGAAGCGCTCCAGATCAAACAGGCGCTCGAGGGAACCAGCGCGGCGAGTGCGACCGACGCGCCCACGGCGGATGCCATCGCCGACATGGTCGAGCAGACGCTCGCGCGCAAAGAAGCCGAGAAGAAGAAGCTTGAGGAAACAACGCTCGACTGCCTTGAGCAGTATGTGCCCGACATACGCAGCAAGCTGGCCCATATCGAAGCGGCGACACCAAAGACATTCGAGCACTACACACGACACATTGCCGGTTCGTCGTTCGGAACCAAGTTTGAGGGACTGCAGATCAGCAAGGACCTGCCGGAGCAGGTCGGAGGCCTGTTTCATGCCGGTTCCGTCGGAATCATCATGTCAGGCTGGCTGGGTGCCGTTAACTATGGCGTGATTGTCAGCAATGACGTCGACAAGTATCTGACACCTGCGATGGACTAATCATGGAGACAGTGGGACTCATTGGAGCTGGTCTGCTGGGTTCTGCATTAGCAAAGAGAATCCTTGCGGCCGGATTCACTCTCCACGGGTACGATCCAGACCCTGCAGCAATGCGGCAGCTCCAGGAATTTGGCGCAAACACTGAAGACTCGGCTGCCGCCGTCGCCCCTGTCTGCAATCGAATTGTGCTGTGCCTCCCGACAACCGACATCGTCAAAGATGTTGTATCAGAGATTGAAAGCAGTCTCACTGCCGGGTCCGTTGTTGTTGATACCACGACTGGTGACCCGAACACGACTCGGGAGCTGTCCGGCCAGCTTCAGGCTCGCAGTGTTACATTGATCGACGTTTCTGTTCTCGGTTCAAGTACGGTGACCGCAGATGGAAACTCTCTGCTGCTGGCAGGAGCTGACGAAGCCACGGCGGCACCCGTAGAACGGCTGCTGAATGCCATTTCTGATCGCGTTCATTACCTGGGAAGAGTCGGGGCTGGACAGGAAATGAAGCTGGTGGCCAATCTTGTCCTTGGATTGAATCGCGCAGTGCTCGCGGAGGGACTCCACTTTGCTGAAGGCTTCGGGCTCAACCCGAATGCTGCCCTTGAAGTGCTACAGGCAGGGGCTGCCTATTCGCGTGTCATGGATGCCAAAGGGCACAGGATGATCCAGCGAGATTTTGAACCTCAGGCACGCCTGAAACAGCACCTCAAAGATGTTCGCATGATCCTTGAACTCGGCGAGCAGAAATCACGCTGGCTGCCGTTGTCCATTCTACATCAGGATATCCTCGAGTCGGCTCAGGAGGCCGGTGCCGCGGACCTTGATAACAGCGCCGTGATTGAGGCATGGAACAGGCTGACCGGTCCGTCAGAATAGAGTCACTGTCGGCATTTGCAGACGTAACATGCGGTGCAAACCATGACTTGGGACTAACACTCAGGTCGCAGGATTGGCACAGCCCACCAAAACTGCTGCCGACAGGCGGTCAGGGAAGCACGACGACCACAACCGCCCAAAGACAACGGCACACAACAGAACAGTTCACTGACTGCGACGTCTGCCTGCCCATACCTGCGTCAGTGAGCTTCTAACCGGGCAGGCGATTTCTGTCGTTGGCCAATAGCCCCAGAATGAACCCGGCAGTGGCGAGGGCGTCGGTCATGAATTGATGCTGCCTTGCTGACCCGGGTTGTGCCACATCAACCAGAACAAGCGCATTGTCAGGTGACACGTGTGACGTCACATGGCGATTCCCGGTTCGGGATGACTCGTTGATCCATGTGCTGACTTCTTCCGGCTTCAGCGGTCTGCCTTTCTGATTGACGACTTCAAGGTGTCGGTCGTCGATTCCAACGCGAAAGCAGACCCCGTCATGAGGCTGCATGTCGCTGGCAGATCCGGAGGGGACAACGCGAATGTTCTTACCGGTCGTTCGCGCCAGCCAGAACAATCGCTCATTCGTCAGGCTGCTGTCAGAGTGGAACACCGTATTTTCCGGAAGCTGATCCTGAGGCCACCAGCGAGACAAATGTCTTCGATAGGAAGCTTCGGCATCCGTGTTGAGGTGCTGACCGGCAGTGCGTCCTCCACGAGAGACACCCATTTCTGCCGGCAATAACAGCTGCACTCCGTCCTGCCCGAGAAGACGCTCACGCGACAAATCACTCGGAGAGAATAGTCGCTGTTTCCAATTATTCAGTTCAGTCGCCAAACCACCGGGGTCGACTGCATTCTTTACTTTGACGCCAAGCTCCTGCCATGGAACAGACAGAGAACTACCGTCGGGCAGGAAAGCGTCCAGGCCGGTGTCACCTGAGTGTCCTTCCTGCCCGGTGATGAGGATTGCTCCATCCACACCAGGAAATGAGTCACAGACGTGCAGCAGACTGGCGGACGTGGATCGGCCCGCATCCACAACGTGAATCCCGCGTTGTCGAACGGCGGTCAGTGCTTCCGCAAAAATCTCTGTGCAGCCTCGCTGCGCATCGAATCCGAGAGCAACCGTCGTTGGCCTTGCATTCGTGACTCGTTCGGGCAGTTCGGACTGCATCTGGCTGACACGTCGGAGCTGTTCACTGAACAGGCACGCCAGCAGGGCACCGGTTCTCCTGTCGATCGCATTCAGCCATGGCCCGCGCACTCCGTGTCGCGTACGACGAATCACCACTGATCGATCAGCGACCTTGTCGTCTGCAGACTGAGATTCGTTCCACCGACACTCAAGGCATCCACTCCAGCCAGCGCGCAGCCGAGCAAGGTGCAGCGATTCGCTGATCGGATGAGGGTCTCCCGGGCAGTTGTACTGCGTTTCGGAGGGGAGCAATGGAAGCATCACGTCGCCTGCCATCAGCCGTCCTCTCCGGTGTTCACTGCGAATCGGATGCTCTGGATGTTGTGCCGGGCCGCCTGTTCAATCAGTTTCCTCATTGGACCATAGCGAGCACGTCGATGTCCGCGGAGCCGCAACTGTGGTCTCACGCCGGACTGCTTTGAAGATTCCGCAAGTTCCGTGATTCGGTTCAGGACTGTCTGTTCTTCAGCCGGATCGCCTCCAATGAAGTAGCGACCATTGACGTCAATCGTGACGGTGAGCCGATGAGGTGACTGTTCTGCTTCGTCCATGGCACCCGTTGCGTCCGGGAGCTCAATGGCTTCAGCCTGCTCACTGCGTACAAAGTGGCTGGCAACCAAAAAGAAGATGATCAGCAGAAACACCACATCAATCAGTGGTGTGATGTTGAATGTCAGCGGAGAACGCTGCTGATGTTGTGACGGAATCTTCATGACCGCAAAATAGAATTCCCCGTTTGTGAACATGGCCGTCAGGGTGCTGCTGGCGCATGCGGTTACGAGGCAGAATTCTAGGTGTGACACCGGTTTCCGGCGAGACCGGATTTAGTCCGCTGGCAGCAGATCAGAATCGCTGAGCATCTTGACGTCGCTGGCCGTGTGATCCGGGTTGCTATCCGAGATGACAGGCACCCTTTCTTCCTGACCAGCCCCGGCAGAAAGCTGCGGATCCGGCCCCAGATGAATGGTGTAGATGGCTCCGCCGAACGAGATCTGATCACCGGGCAGGAGTGCTCCCCGGATAACTCGCTGCCCGTTAACCCGCGTTCCGTTCGTGCTTCCGAGGTCTCGCATGTACACGAGACCATCTGTCTTCACAAGAACGCAGTGAAGTTTGGAAACGGCGCTGTGATCGACGGCGAGGTCGGACAATCGGGTACTGCGGCCCACGATCGTGATCGCTTTCGTGAGCGTGATGGGAGGTCCATCGTTCTGAGGTATCAGCTGCGCCAGCATGTTTTGAAATAGACCCTGCAGATGTCGCGGTCCCCATCGGGAAGAGTGCCTCTCAAACAGTCTCGGGATCGCCGAGATGAAAAGTCAACATTGACCCTGAATCACAGGGGTTTTGGTGCTTAATTGTACCGCGCGAACCAGTTGTGCCGACGAGATTCTGTCATATTCAGTACAAACGGACATACGCCGGGCCCCCGGTTTGGCTGACACGGACTGTCGAAGAAATGAGCCTTTTGCAGGAATTTCGTCCTTCGGCGAATCTCCGGGTATCAGATCTCCGGAATGGTGAACGCCTGCTTCGCAGTCCTCCGGATAGTCAGAAGAATCCACGCAACCGTTAACGTCAAACCCCGCAATTTGCCAATGCTGATTGACCCGCGCTGGCCCGGCGCGGTACGATTTTCGATAGAAAAGACAGTAAATCCTACCTTCGCGAGCACTCTCCCTCCCCGCTTGCACAACCAGATGCGGAACACCCATGCACGCATCGCGACACAATCGAATCGTTTCCTGCGCACTGCTGTGCAGCCTTGCCACTGTGCCACTGCGACCAACGTACGCAGACGAGCCCCCGCTGCATCAACGAATCGACACCGTTTTTGAAACATCGGCTGTCGGCCCCCTCGCACCTGCAGCCAGCGACCTCACCTTTGCAAGGCGACTCTACCTGGACCTTGTCGGGCGTATTCCGTCAATCAAAGAGATCCGCGTTTTTCAGACGTTGCCTGCGGAGAGTCGTCGAAGTCAACTGGTGGATCAGTTGCTGGCAAGTGAAGAGTACCCTGTGCACATGGCCACCGTGTTCGACATCATGCTGATGGAACGCCGGGGTGGTAAGCATGTTCAGACGGCCGCTTTTCGCGCCTGGCTGAAAGAGAGCTTTGAGCAGGACAAGCCATTTAATGTCCTTGCATCAGAACTGATTGCAGCTGAAGCGGCCGACGGGAAGAACGTCCGTGCGGCATTCATTCTTGAACGGGAAGTCGAACCGAATCTGGTGACTCGTGAGATCAGCCGCATGTTCTTTGGAAGAGACATGCAGTGCGCCCAGTGTCACGACCACCCCAACGTGGATGACTACAAGCAGGAAGACTATTACGGCATTCTGGCATTCATGAACCGGACGTCACTTTTCCAACCCGACAAGAAGAAGCCCGCCGTACTCTCCGAAACAGCAGATAGTCAGACGTCGTTCAAATCTGTCTTCACCGAACGGGCCGCATTTACTGCCCCGCGAGTACCGGGGGAAGCGGAAGTTATTGAGCCGATCTTCACTGCAGGTGAGGAATACACAGTCCGCGCCACAAAGACAGTCGCTGCTGTTCCGAAATACAGTCGACGAAAAAGACTGTCTGAGATCGTGGCCAGCGGGAACAACGAGTACTTCAGACGAAACATCGCCAATCGTCTGTGGGCTCATGTGATGGGGCGTGGTTTGGTCCATCCGGTTGACATGCATCACTCATCCAACCCACCGACAAACCCACAATTGATGGCTCTGCTGGCAGACGGAATTGCCGAACAGAAATTCAGCGTCCGCGAGTATCTTCGCCAACTCGTGTTGACGGACGTTTATCGACGCTCACACCGCCTGCAGGAGCAGACGGTTCCCGCGGTTGAGCAGTTGCAAAAGGAGATTGCTCGACTCACTGCTGAGCAGGAACAGGCACAAAAGCAGTGGGCCACACAGGATGCGATTGCTCAGAAAGCACTCGAGGAACTCGACAAGGTGATTGCGACGACGGAACCAGTTCGTGCCGCATGGACAAAAGTCCGGTCAGCCGCAACTGCTGCAGCTGGCAAGCATGCGACAGCTCTGACTGCACAGCAGGCAAAACAGACGGCCATCGATCAAAAGACGCAGCTCCGGACAAAGCTCCAGACTGCAATGGATAACCTGACTGCGGCCGGAACTGACCTTGGTGACGAAGAATTAAAGAAGCTCGCTGCGGGTTTGAAGCCGCGCACTGACAAAGAAATCGCTGAGCTGACCAAACTGCAGACAGAACTCGACGCCGCAAAGAAAGCCACTGCAGCAGCGGTCGATGCTCTGGCCAAAGCAAACACGGCTGAGAAAACAGAACGCGACAAACTGACGCCTCTCCAGCAACAGATTCACAAACACCGCACGACTCTTGTCACGGGATTGCGTGAGGGTGCAGAAGCTTACGAACGTGTGTCTCATGCGACAGAGGAAACGACACGACTGGAACACCTGATCCGAATTCAGGAGTCGGATGCTCGTCTGCCCGCACTCACTGCTGAGCTCAATGGAGTCACTCAAAAGACTGCGACTCAGCAGTCTGCCGTGGCTGAAACAGAAAAGCAGTTGACCGCAGTGACAGCGAAGGTCAAAGCCGCCACAACTGACATGACTCAGCGATCATCGGCCGTTGCCACTTTGAAGCAGCAGTTATCGAATCAGCAGACAGCAGCGACAAAACTAAAAGAGAGTTCTACGGGACTGAGTCAGGCTGCCGAGCTCCTTCAGGATGATGACCTGAAAAAGGTTCTGTCAACAGTGACCGCTGCCTCCGCAGAATCACAGAAGCAGGTCAGTCAGCTGTCATCCGACCTGAGTGCAGCCACCACTGCCCTCACAAAGAGCCAGCAGTCTGTTGCCACTCTGCAGTCGCAGCTTGATGTCGCAAAACTTACTCTGTCACAACAGAGTAAGATTCTGACTGCTCTGAAAATTCAGCAGGAGAAGCTGACCAGTGAGCAGCAGGATCTGACCGGAAAACGTCAGGAAGCCGAAGAGTCCGTCGCAAAGTCGACCTCAAATAAGTTTCATCAGGCGCCTCTGGAATCACTGTCACCTGAACAGCTCGGATGGAGCATCCTGCAGTGTTCGGGCCAGGTCGAACGACAGTACGCTGCTGATCTGGCAAAGCTGAATAAAGAGAAACCGCTCAATGAAAAACAGCAGAAAGACCCAGCCGCAGTTGCTCAGCGAGAGAAAGACGCGCGTGCTGCAGCCAGAGTAAATCTTGAGAAGCAGGTCGACACCTTTGTGAAACTTTTCGGGGCCGAATCGGGACAGCCACAGGATTCTTTCTTTGCGACGGTTGATCAGGCACTCTTCTTTGCAAACGGCAGTCAGATTCGCGGCTGGCTGTCACCCGCGGGGGAGAACCTGACCGGCAGACTGTTAAAGATTGAAGCGGCGCCAGAGCTGGCTTCAGAACTGTATCTGTCGACACTGGTTCGCCAGCCGACAGCAGAAGAAGTCAAAGACGTTGAAGGTTACCTCGCCGCTCGCGGCGAGCAAAAAAGAGAGGCTGTACAGGAACTTGCGTGGGCGCTGATTACGTCCGCCGAGTTTCGGTTCCAGCATTAGAATCAGTCCTGAAACCGACGCTCGGGTTGGTTTCACGACGGGTTGAAGAGATGACGGGCAGCTTCGCCAGGCTGCCTGTGAGATGAGTGATTCAATTCCAGGCGGACTTCTGGCGAAGTCCATAACTGAAAGAGGACGGAATCATGAAAGCACCTTATGCATGTCAGTCTCCTGAGCATTCCTTTGCTCGACGACAGTTTCTGGGTTCACTGGCCGGTGGCTTTGTGGTCGGCGGACTCGGTGCACTCACGCAGCCGGCAGCCGCCAAAGAGCTCAATCGTCAGCAGATGCGAGTCATCTCAATCTTCATGTCTGGCGGAGTCAGCCAGCTTGAGACATGGGACCCGAAACCCAAGACAGACACCGGTGGTCCTTTTCGAGCAATCCCGACGGCAGTTCCCGGAACGCATATCTGCGAACTGCTGCCGATGACTGCCACTCATATGGACAAACTGGCTCTTGTCCGCAGCATCAACACCAATCAGGGTGACCATGGCAAAGGTCGCTATCAGATGGAGTTTGGTCGGAATCAGATGCCTGGCATGGAGTACCCGCACCTGGGAGCCATCTGTGCCAAAGGTCTCGAACGCGATGACAATCCGCTGCCGGGCTACATTCGTGTCGGTGGCGGCTCACGCGGATCCGACGCTGCATGGCTGGGACCTCGCTATGCCAGCGTGGGTGTTAACGGAAAGCCGCCAGCAAACTCAGAACGGTACAAAGGCCTGACCGAAGACATCGATATCCTCAGGAATAAGTTCCGACAGCGGGCCAACGATCGTTTCCTGCAGCAGCGTCGCACGGCTGCCACGGACGTCTACACGGAAAGCTATGAACAGGCCCGTGAACTGATGGCCCGGCGCGATGTGTTTGATGTTGAGAAAGAACCAGGCTCCGAGAAAGAAAAGTACGGTGATTCGCAGCTGGGCAAGCACTGCCTGATGGCCCGACGTCTGCTGGAGAACGGTATTCCATTCGTTCAGGTCTCACACTCCAACTACGACACGCACAACGAGAACTTTAACTTTCATCTGGAACAGCTGGGTGAATTCGACCGTGCGTTTTCGGCTCTGATCGCAGACCTGCACGATCGTGGCATGCTGGAAACGACGCTGGTAATTGTGATGTCTGAGTTTGGTCGGACTCCCAAAATCAACGCTCGTTATGGGCGAGACCACTGGGGCAAGGCATGGTCCGTTTGTATGGGCGGCGCAAAAATTCATCCAGGGGCAGTTGTGGGCGCCACAAATGCGAATGGAACTGCCGTTTCTGATCGCGAAGTCGACCACGGTCACCTGTTCCACACTTACCTGTCGGCAGTCGGGATGGATCCTGCCGGCTCGTTCGACATTGGTGGTCGCGAAATGCCAATCGCCGACCCATCCCATTCTGCGATCGATGAACTCATCGTTTGATCCCGCGCCTGTGGTTCAAGCCGCAGTTGCTTCCTGTTCGCCGCTGTAAGTATGGCTCTCGACACCAAACAGACTCATGTCCTGCATGAATGGAAACACGGCCGGCCGATGATCGCCTGCCGGTTTGATCCATCAGGTCGCTATCTGTTTTCTTCATCTGAAGATTACACACTCCAGCGGTGGACGGTGGCGTCTGGTGAGAAGGTTGCCTGGGAAGCACACGACAGCTGGGTCCGGGATTTTGCGTTCTCTGCCGACGGCAAACAGGTGATCTCTGCCGGGTGCGACGATCGGATCATCTTCTGGAATCTGGAGGACAAGGAACCAAAAGCTGTCCGGGAAATTGATGCTCATAAGGGTTGGGTGCGAGCCATCGCCGTGCAGCCGAAGACGGGCATCATCGCAACCGGCGGCAACGACAACGTCGTCAAACTCTGGTCGTCCGACGGTAAGCTCATTCGAGAGCTTCCTGGTCACGACAGCAATATCTACAGCGTGTTCTTCCATCCCACCGAAGATCTCCTGCTGTCTGGTGACCTCAGCTGTGTCGTCCGGCAGTGGAATTTAAAGGACGGCAAACAGGAAAGAGAACTCAAAGCCACGGAACTGCATACCTACAACGGAGGGCAGCAGGTGCACTATGGCGGTGTGAGAGACATTGCGTTGAGCCCCGATGGTAAGACGCTGGCCTGCACAGGCCTGCACAAAGCCACAAACCCGCTGGGTGCTGTGAATGAGCCTCTGGTCGTGCTGTTCGACTGGGCAAAGGGAGAAAAGAAACTTCAGCCGGCTGCCGGGATCAAGGGCATCGGCTGGCGGACCAGATTTCTCACGGACGGAACAGAACTCTGTGTGTCCGGTGGTTCCGGCGGCGGTTACCTGCTGTTCTTTAAACCGGGTGAAGAAAAGCCGTACCATCAGTTGAAACTCAAAGACACAGCGCGTGACATGGGGATGCATCCGGACGGGCTGATGGTCGCCACGACTCATGCGGATGGTCATATCCGTATCTGTCGGCTGGAGGCAAAGAAGTAGTCTCGTGAAAAGACCCTCGTCCCATGTCCTGCTGAGCGTCCTGTCTCTGCTGACCGTTGCTTCCGTGTCAGCAGAGGACCTCAATTTTGATCGTGACGTTCGACCGATCCTTAAATCACGCTGCATCGGCTGCCACGGCCCGGATACTCAGGAAGCCAACATCCGCCTGGACAATCTTGCGACTGACCTCGTCAACAATCGGCCGGCTGCCGAGAACTGGCATGAGGTTCTTAACGTTCTGGACGCGGCAGAGATGCCGCCCGAAGACGAAGAGCAGCTGACAACTGAGGAACGGCGGATCCTGACCACATGGGTGCGTGGCGCTGTGGATCACTATATCGAATCCAATCGTTCAACGAATGGTCGTGTCGTACAGCGCCGATTGAATCGGCTTGAGTATCAAAACACCATGACGGACCTGCTTGGTCTGAAGATGGACTACGCGCGTGACCTGCCGCCTGACCCGCCGTCAGAAGACGGGTTTCAGAACGATGGCCGCGCGCTGCGAATGTCGGGCCTTCAACTGGAGTATTACCTCGACACTGCTCGACGAGCACTCGACCGAATTATCATTCCGGGTGAAGCGCCGCAGCAATACGACTACACGTTCGACAAGTGCAACGTCAAAGGCTGGCGTGGCAACGTGGAACGTTCCAATCGGCTGCAGCGCGGGCAGGTCTTCCTGGGCACTATGGTGAAGGACTATCCCGAGAAGGGTGAGTTTCGAATTCGAGTCACGTTCACGGCCGAACTTCGAGAGAACAAAGGGTTCCCGATTCTGGAACTGTGCGTTGGTTACCGTCCCGATACACAGATCCTGTTTCGGACAGTCGACACCGTTGAAATCACAACGGAAGAAGAACAGACGCTCGAGTTTCGTGGCTTCCTTGAAAACTACCCTTTGCCCGTTCGCGGTCAGGGTAAGTTTCCTGGGCTGGTCGTTCGCGTCAGGAACATCTATGACGATGGGACACCTCGGCCAAAAGCAAACAAAGGTAAGTTTCCTGACGAGCCGGAGATTCCGGTCATCAATGTAAAGACGGTCCAGTTTGAAGCGCCCGTTTTTGAAGAATGGCCCGCTCCATTGCATCGTCGCATTCTGTTTGCCTCAGAACTGCAGCAGTCCGATGAACGGGCATACGTCCGGGACGTCATGAAGCGATTCATGCGTCGCGCATGGCGTCGCGCGGTGACCGACAAGGAAGCCAAACGATACGTGGACTTCTATGCTTCCATTCGGAAAGAGTTCCCAACGTTTGAAGAAGCAATGACTGAGACTCTGGCCATGGTGCTGATCAGTCCGGACTTCCTTTATCTGGTTGAGCCATCGGGAGACGAGAAGCGACAGGTCACAGACTGGGAACTGGCTTCACGATTAGCTTACTTCCTGTGGAGCACGATGCCGGACGACATCCTGTTGCAGCGTGCTGAAGAAGGAGTGCTCCACAAGCCTGAGGTGCTGGCAACAGAAGTCGAGAGGCTGCTCGCCGATAAACGGTCGAATCGTTTTATCGACCAGTTCACATCGCAGTGGCTGCACCTTGATGTCGTCGATCGTGTTGCCGTCAGCAAAGATCACTACGGTGAATTCAAAGAGGAACTTCGGCGCGACATGGTCGGGCAGACGCAGGCCTTTTTTGGTGAGCTGCTGAGAACCAACACCAGCGCCATGACGCTCCTGAATTCAGACTTCCTCATGCTGAATGAACGCACGGCTGCTCACTACGGGTACGAAAACGTATACGGGCGAAGTTTCCGGCCTGTTTCCGTCAGGGAAGGAGACTTACGCGGCGGACTGTTGACCGAGGCAAGTGTTCTGCTGGCTAATTCCAACGGGACTGATTCTCATGCCGTTCGACGTGCTGTGTGGATCCGAGATCGGCTGTTAAATGATCCCCCCGCCCCTCCACCACCGGATGTCCCTTCTCTTGAGGAAGCGAAACCGGAGTTTCAGAAGCTGACAATTCGAGAGCAGCTGGAAGTGCATCGTGAGCGCGAAGCCTGTGCCAGCTGTCATCGAAACATCGATCCGTGGGGAATCGCATTGGAAAATTTTGACGCCGTGGGACTCTGGCGAGATGAAGTCCGTGGCAGGAAGAAAGGGAAGAGCTTCGAAACCAAACCTGTCATGGCAAGTGACACGCTGCCAAACGGGACCGAACTGAGCGGCGTGAATGGCTTGCGAGACTATCTAGTCACACAGAAACACAGACAGTTTTCTCGGGCACTGGTCACAAGACTGCTGACCTATGCAGTTGGCCGGCGGCTTGAGTTAAGTGACCAGCGCGAGATTGACGATCTTACAGAAAAAGCCGAACAGAATGAGTATCGACTGGGAGACATGGTTCGTGCGATCGTGCAGAGCCCCGTCTTCCAGACCAAGTAGCAGGTTGCGAAATACAGGCTGATCTGTGTAAAACGGACTTCGTGAAATCCGGAAAAGGGTACAAACATGGCTGACAAATCATGGCACCTTGATCGACGGTCCTTCCTCATGGGCGCAGGCAGCGTCTCGCTGGCACTCCCGTGGATGGAGTGCATGGCGGATACTCCTGCTGCCGCTCCCAGTCCAAAACGTATGTGCGCCATGTACTGGGGCTTTGGAGTCGGTCTGCCGCCGGAAAACAATGAGAACGCCAACTGGCGTTGGTTCCCGAATGGCGAAGGACGTGATTTTCAGTTTACGGACACGCTGAGCCCACTGGAATGCTTCCGAAATGACGTCACCGTAATGGGAGGCCTGTCGCATCCCAATGGCCGTCGCATGGGTGGTCATGACACGGGGGACACATTCCTGACCGGTGCTTTCCTGAACAACCAGTACCTCGAAAACACGGTCTCCGTGGATCAGGTTGCGGCGGCAGCGCTAAGCAAACACACGCGGTTCTCTTCGCTCGTACTGTCGACCGATGGTGGAGTAGGCGAGCCCACACGTTCAAGTACTCTGTCATACAATGACAAGGGGCGACCGATCCCTGCCCTGAATCAGCCGCAGCAAATCTTCGATCGATTCTTCGGGAGTGGTGATGCAGACCTGATTGCGCGTCGTCGCCGACTCAAAAGCGCGTCCGGCATGCTCGATCGCGTCCTTGAAGACAGTCGCTCTCTCAGCCGTCGCCTCGGCCGTGAAGATCAGCAGAAGTTTGATGAGTATCTTGCCGCTGTCAGGCAGATTGAGCAGCGCGTTGAGCGAACTCAGCAGTGGCTGGAGATTCCTCGACCCGAACTTCGTGATGAAGAACGCGACATCCTTCATCTGGAATCGGACGATAAGGCCCCGCTGTTGTTCATGCGAACAATGTACGATCTGATTTATCTGGCGTTCCGAACAGACTCCACCCGTGTCGCCACCTATCAGATCACGAACATGGCAGACGCCTCATCACTGTCCGGTAAGTTTCCACAACTGGAAGGGTTCAAGGGTAACCTCCACGGCCTTGCACACGGCTGGAATAAACCGGAAGGCGCAGTGAAGCTGGGTCAGTGGGACCAGTTCATGGCGGAACAGTTCAGCTACTTCCTTGGCCGCCTGCAGTCTGCTCAGGAAGAGCACGGAACAGTTCTGGACAACTCCGTCATCCTGTACGGCAGCAGCAACTCGACTACCCACAACAACAACAACTACCCACTGGTCCTTGCCGGCGGACGAAACCTCGGCCTGCAGCACGGCCGTTATCTGAAGTTCGACAACAAGGTTCCGATGTCGAACATGTTCGTGACCATGCTGAATGCCGTCGGCGTGGAGAACCCGAAGTTTGCTGACAGTACGGGTGAAATGACTGAGCTGAAACAGGCGTAGGTCAGCCCATGACATTCCTGAGCGTTCTGGATGCCTTCCGACGCCGATGGATTCCAGCTCTTGCCACGGCACTTCCGGCAACGTTTCTTGTCACGGCGCTCATCTGGCAGTCAATCAAGCCAAGCTACGAAACTTCGGCCCTGCTCAAACTTGATCAGCATCAGGGCAACGTTGTCTTTGGAGACGACGAGCAACACACCGATA
>CAJWGB010000182.1 GCA_913031625.1 uncultured Planctomycetaceae bacterium
CATTCAGTATAGAAATTCTTCCTATTACAAAATTACAAAGAATAAATTTTCCAAACTCAATAAAGGTGAGTTGGGTGAATATCTTATTTGGAAAGATGTTAATGATATCCCTGAAGACATTAAGGCGCTAGTTACTTTCGCTAAAAAAGTTCCTTGTAAAGTAAATATCATCGAATACAACCCTATTGGAGACGATCAGTTTCAGGCTGCTTCTTCAGAAATTATCAGGGCCTACGAAAAAGCCCTTACTGCTGCTAGAATTACAGTTACGGTGCGTCGATCGAGAGGAAAAGATATTGATGCAGCTTGCGGACAACTGGCTAATAAATTGATACCTTTAACTAAAGAATAATTCATCACATTGCAAGAGGTCGTTAAAATCAGACAGCCCATTATCGAAGAGATGGATCGCTTTGAAGAGAAGTTCAAAGATTCTGTGTTCACTTTGAAAGGCGCTAGTGTTAAGAGCACGGTCTATGTTGTTGAACAGCTGACCTTTTCAGATCAAGGCACAGTTGATATTGTGGCATCAGAGCATCCTTGCGATGATAGTGACAGAAGCCGGCTGGCTTCATTGGTAACGTCTGATAGGTTCCGAATTTTCTGATGCCTTTCCCCGATCTTGTTCCTACTGCACGCACGTTTGAGTCTGGCGACTATCCAGTCAAGACGTTTAAGGCGCAGAATGGTGCTGAGACGCGGATTCTATACGGCAGCAATCGCACGAATATGAAGCTGTCGCTGACGTATGCAAATATCTTTGACGCTGACGCAGAGCAATTTCTGGATCATTACGACGAGGTTCAAGGCACGTTTCAGACTTTTAGTGTCGGAGGAACCGACACAACTCGCGGCGGCTGGGAAGGCAATAAGGATGCACTTGGAGCGCAAAGCCAAGGCAGCAGATACAGATACGAGAGCCCGCCACAGGTTGTGCAGGTGCGCCCTGGAGTCAGCAGTGTTACAGTGAACCTGATTGGTGTGCTCTGATGTCTTACTACACCGGAAGACATGGAAGCCTATTGCTTGATGGCAATACGATTGCTCAAGTACAGAACTGGTCAGTCAGCTCATCTGTATCTTTGTTGAGCATCAAGACGCTTGCAGAAACTGATGATCGCTTTATTGCCGATGGTCGCACAACCACTGGCAGCTGTCGTGTACTTTATTATCAAGAAACGCCAGGCGTAAAAGGCAGCAACAATGCTAGTACATTTATCAATAAAGTAATTAAGGCAAGAGAAGTAGGAGGAGATTTTTACCAAGGCGCTACACTTGCACAAGGCCCTAATGGCACGAATCGATCTAGCTTAAGGTTGAAAATTGATGATGGAACGGATGACGGACTTTACATTGAAATGCGTGTAATCATAACGAACATTACAATGACAATGGCAGTTGGTGAGGTTTTGGCTGCTGATATTACGTTCCAGTCTCATGGAGCACCACAGTTCGTGAACATCTAATGAGCGTTTATCTTGGCACGTTTGGAAAGGTTGAGCTGAAGCGTAAGCTCGACGGCAGGCTTGTTGGCAAGATCAACGGCAACGACGTAAACACAGCCGAAAAACGATTCAGCTTTGATTTTGACCAAGGCCAGTTGATAACAGGAGACAGAATAACAATTAAAGAAATTGACGGCAATGCGTTAGATTTTATTAGTAGTTACACAGATTCAAGTGTTACTAAATACATAAATGTTGACGAAGCCGGTGGCATAAGACTTTACAACAGCTTTGCAAATGCAGTGAATGGCGGCACAGCAAATGCTCCGGCGTTAAGCACAGGCAGCAATCTCAATGTTCAAGTGACCATTGAAAACAAACGCCGCCTGTTGGCGCAGGTCAGCAGTTATGAAATTAACACTGAGCGCGAAAGTGTAGACACAACTGTGTTGTCAGATAACTTCCGGCAACGAATCAGCTCTTTGATCTCTGGGTCGGGTCGTTTCAGTGCGTTTTGGGAATACGCTGGGGATGACAGCAGTGAGCTTCCAAATTATTTATTGCAACTGATTCTACGGACAAAAGTTGGCAGTAATTTTGCCGCACGTTTGTATATTAAGGACAGCAACTATAATCCAAGTGGTGTTGCTATAAGAAACAATGACCAGCTTTATTACAAGGTTGAAGGTATAATTACTGCTGCTGCTGTGCAGTTTTCCCCTAGCGACGCAGTTCAGATTACGGCAGATTTTATTACCACAGGTCCGGTTGAGCTAAAAGTTGATCTTGAAGTGCCGTTTGCTTTGACGCAAGAAGATGGCGGCAAACTTCTTGAAGATGATAGCTCTGAAGAGATTGGCATTGTCGGTTCTGGCACAAGCTAGTAACCGCTTGCTAAGCTAGGCCAAGACAATCCTAGCGCAACATAGCTTAGGAGCTTTAAATCATGGCTGACCTGAAAATAAGTGAGCTTGAAGCTCTTGCTGGGGCAGACCTTGCCAGCAACGACCTGCTGGCTACTGTTGACACCAGCGCTAGCGAAACAAAGAAACTAACGATCAGCGATTTGATCGCTAACGGCGTCACACTAATCAGTGATGACACGATTCCTGGCGCAAAGATTCTGTTTTCTGCTGGTGATACTGGTACGCCAGTTTAAGGGCCACTTCGACGGCCGTGGCCCCACTGTCTGAGTAAAAGACGCGAGTCAACGGATCTGGCGTGATATCCACCAGTTGTTTGGCCAGTTCGATCGACACATCAGAGGCCAGTCCGAGCATCGTGGTGTGTCCCACTCGATCAAGTTGAGCACGAATGGCATCATCAATTTCTCTGACCTGATGCCCGTGAACATTGCACCACAACGAAGAAATACCGTCGAGGTAGCGAGCATTATCAGTATCAAACAGATGAAACCCTTCCCCGCGTGAAATTATGGGAGCCTCCTCGTCCGTCCACGCTGACATGGGAGTAAACGGGTGCCATACGTGGGTATTGTCCAGCTGCCGCAGTTCGGAGGTCGTTCTCTGATTCATAGTGGTTCTCTGCCAGAAGGAACCGGGATAATATCGCTCCTGAGCGGGAAGTCAGCCGCGTCCTGCAGTCTCGTCAGACAATCCCGAAAGTCCAGCACTGACAGGGGCACATCGGGTACTGAAAGCCCAAACGGCATTCCAGAACGTTCATCTGCACGCTACAACGAACGCTTCTGCATCCAGAATTCTGATTTTGAAAACCATGCCGCCTGAACCCGTTGTTCCATCGCAAAGCGAAGAAGCGAGCCACACCGGAGCAAAGAACGGGTTCGGAGCGATGTCCCTCACATGTCTGGTCATTGCCAGCATGGTTGGGACGGGCGTGTTTACGACATCCGGATATACCCTCGGAGCCGTTGGGTCCCCCGCACGCGTTCTCCTTTGCTGGAGCATTGGCGGCCTGATCGCCATCTGCGGGTCGGTGGCCTATGGACGACTGGCGGAAGTTCTGCCGGCGTCCGGAGGAGAATATCTGTATCTGACAAAGACCGTGCATCCCGCCGCTGGGTTCCTCGCTGGTTGGGTATCTCTCACAGCAGGCTTCAGTGGCGCAATTGCCACAGCGGCGGTTGCATTCGAATCGTACGCTGTCCCGGATTCCCTCCGCCCCGCATGGCTTCCGCCGGACCTTGTCGCCGTTTCCGTCGTCCTCGTGTGTGGACTGCTGCATTCCCTGCACAGGTCAACAGGGACATGGTTTCAGAACTTTGTGGTCTGCCTGAAGGTCGCTGTCCTCGTCTTCTTTCTGAGTGCTGCGGTGACAAAGCTCGGCAACCATGAGTGGCACACTACCGTGTACGACCCTCAGCCCACTGGCTTCGATCTAATTACAGCCATCGCAACATCCGTCGTGTGGATCTCAATGAGCTATGCGGGATTCAATGCCGCCGTCTATGTCGCGTCAGAAGCCAGTGCCCCAACCCGCCAGGTACCCCGATCCCTCCTGCTGGGAACGATTGGGGTGACCGTTCTGTACCTTGTCCTGAACCTCATTTTCGTGACCGCAGTCCCGCGTGAAGACCTGATTTGGCAGGAGGATGTGGCTGCAATCGCAGCCCGAGCACTGGGAGGAGCCCCTCTGGATCAAATGGTAAGGGCCGCTGTATGCTTCGGCCTTTTTACATCGGTCTCCGGAATGATCATGAGTGGACCTCGAGTCTACGCACGCATGGCAGACGACAACGTATTCCCCGGCTTTTTTCGCGCAGAGCGGAATGGAATCTCTCGGTCAATCTGCCTCCAGACAGTCATCGCCATCGGGCTGATTGTCCTGCAGCGGGTTCTCGTGGAACTTCAATGGATCAGCACGCCGCTGCTTGGCCTGCTGATCTATCTTGGGACAACACTGTCGTTGAGTTCTGCTACCTGCGTGGCAACCATGTTTCTCCCCTCTTTCCGGAGACAATACGGCGCGCTGACAAACACGCGTTTAATCTGCAGTCTGACTTATGTCCTGGCCACATTCGCCGCAATTGTGCTCCTGATACTGAACCATAAAGATCAGGACGAATGGCTGGGTGTCAGGCACCTTTCCGGGGTCGCGGCAACGATCGTGACAGGACTGGTGGCGTGGACCTTCTTTGGCCGCTCACCAGCGAAGAGTTAGGAAGAGGCTCAGTCAGGACACCTTCACTGCTGGTCGGAATCGCAGCGAGTTCGGCCTCTCAAACGTGTTCGACAGATTTAAATGGCTTCTGCTCAGGGCGACCCACTATCCGGCCGTCGATTTTGGTGACCAGAGACATTTCTGTAAGCTCCGGCGAACGGATTTCGTCACCCCGGTCAGGTCCGGCGGACTTCTCGAATGCAGCAAACAGGAGACCTTAATGTCCTGCCTGTCATTGGGTGAGTCAGGACGTATGCCCATTTCCCTCAGGTGCACGATTGTGTTGGGCAGCAAATTCATCCACCGAAATGAGAGGCCGATTGGTCCGCCGGGCGAATTTGGCATCGCGACTTCTCAATTCGGTCAATGTTTCCCCGACACTTGATGCTTCTCCCCCGGACGCTCAGAATACCCCAAATTGGAACCCCGCCCCGGAAATCTCTCCTGTTGTGCCTCATCCTGTGTGCACGACACCGTTCAAAGACGATTCCATGATCATACCCAATCTGCGCGCAGCGGCCTTTACGGTCGTGTTTTCGCTCGTCGGTACCGTTGCGTCGGCACAGGACGAAATTCCCAATGGTCTTGGGAAGATCCGCTACCCCAAAGACAATCCTCAGACAGCTGCGAAGGTGTCGCTGGGAAAACAGCTGTACTTTGATAAGCGGCTGTCACGCGACAACGACGTCTCCTGCGCGAGCTGCCATGACCCGGCAAAGGGCTGGAGTAACGGCGAGCAGTTTGCCACAGGTTTTCAGGGCAAGAAGGGTGGTCGCAATTCGCCTACTGTTATCAACGTAGCGTTTGGACGCCTGCAGTTTTGGGACGGACGAGCTAAGGACCTCGAAGATCAGGCGCTCGGTCCAATCCAGAACCCCATCGAAATGAACCTCACCCTTGAGGAAGCAGTTGCCCGGCTAAATGCCATCGACGGCTACAAGAAACAGTTTCAGGACGTATTTGGCACTGATGCGACCTCAGAGGGAATCGCCAAAGCGATTGCTGCGTTCGAGAGGACCGTGCTTTCCGGGGACGCCCCGTACGACAAGTTTAAAGCCGGCGACGGGAAAGCCCTCTCCGCCTCTGCACAGCGCGGCATGAAGCTGTTCTTCGGCAAAGCTGTCTGCAGTGCGTGCCATGCCGGTAAAAACTTCACCGACAACGGTTTTCACAACGTCGGCGTCGGAATGGGAAAGAATCCGGAAAAGGCTGACGGAGGTCGATTTTCTGTCAGCAAACTTGGCGGCGACCGCGGCAGCTTTAAGACTCCAACGCTGCGTGAAATCTCCAGGAGCGGCCCCTACATGCACGATGGAAGTATGAAGACGCTCGATGAAGTCATCGAACACTACAACAAGGGCGGGATTCAAAATCCGTGGCTGGATGAAGAAATCTTCGCACTTGAACTGTCTGACACAGAAAAGAAGGACCTCAAGACTTTCCTCGTTGAAGGTCTCAGCAGTGATTCTTACCCCAACATTCAGGCCCCCGAACTTCCGTAGGGCTCTTCCTGAAAAATAACCAATCCCGTTTAAGGAACTATGTATGCTTACTTCACGAATTGCGATTGCCGGACTGGCATTCCTGCTGACAGCTTCGGCGTCAGCTCAGGACGAAGTCAAGGCAACAAAACTGGAAAAGGAACTGAACAACCCGTCTGGTGTTGTCGTTCACCCAAAGTCAGGCCATGTCTATATCTCAAGTGCAAGCGGCGTTCTGCACTACAAGCCTGGCAAGAAGGGTGAAACAAAACTGCACACAGAAATTGGCGGCTATGGGAATGACGTCTACGGCAAAGGCCCGAAGTACAACATCGGACCTTTGGGCGTCGCCTTCCTGAACGGGAGCCACCTTGTTGTTGGTGACGGCAGTCGACCTGACGGCGAAGAGTTGGTTCGCATTTTCAAGATCTCAACGGAAGAGCACAGCGAGCAGAAAGAAACCGACGCGGTTCAGACGCTGGGTCCAATCACGAAGAGTGAACTAACCGTCAAGGGCGAAGGTAACTTCTACGGTGTCGCAGTCGGTGCTGGTGCTGTCTTCGTCACCTGCAACGGTGACGACACAAAGGGCTGGGTCGCTAAAGCAGAGATCAAAGGCGGCAAGGTTGGTGAGCTGAAGCCATTCATTTCCACCAAAGAAGCGACTGAAGTGGACGCACCTGTCGCCATCACTGTTAGCCCGGACGCCAAGTCTGTCGTTGTCGGACAAGGGGGAGAAGTAGGCGTCCCAGGTGACGCACTCCTGACTTTCTATGATCCGGCATCCGGCAAACTCCAGAAGTCTGTTGAGACTGGCCTGAGCGACATCACAGGACTGGCATACAGTCCTAAGACTGGCAAGCTGTACGCCACAGACTTCTCATGGGCCGCTCCGGATGATGCGGGTCTATTCGAGATCGATCCCGAATCAGGGGATGCAAAGAAGATCATTGCCCTGGAGAAGCCAACCGGTCTGGCGTTCGACAAACGCGGTCGCCTGTACATCACCGAATTCGGTGCTGATGGTGAGAGCAAGAAGACTGGGGCACTGCGACGAATTCGTCCGGGCCTGTAAGTCCTGACGGTCAGACACCAAAACAAAAGAAAGCCCGGCCGCAATCGACCGGGCTTTCTTTATGCAATCGTAGCATTCGCAGGCCGGGGCAAGCGACGCGAGGTCCGGCACCAAACACGTCAGGTGCCCGGTCAACTCAGGCCGAATCAAAAATCATCATCATCCATATCAGCGAACTCGTCCTCTGCTCCTCCGCTGACTTCATCAAGCCGTTCTCCTACGTCTTTGTAATTCACGTCTTTGCCGTAAATGGCTCCGTAGTGCTCCGCAGCTTCCTCATTGCGTTCGTTCTTCTGGTAAACGCGTCCGAGTAGATAGTGAGCCAGCTTGAATGACTCTTCAGAGTCACTCAGGGTCTCCAGCGCCTTCTGCAGTTGCTTAACGCCGAGGTCCATCTTGCCCGTACGGATAAAACACTCACCCAGCCCTACCAAAGCGTCCTCCTTCAGCCGAGTATCGGCCACCGATTGCTGGAAGAGCGGCACAGCTTCTTTGAGCTTTCCTGCCTTGCGATAACGCTGTGCCAGTTCGAACTTCATCTTCATGTCGTTCTTGTGGTTGGGACTTTCCACGCGCTTCGCGAAGATTTCAATTTCCCGTTCCTGGACCTCTTTGCGAAGCGTAATCGCCTTTTCTTTCAGTCGTTCACGATCAGGCTTCCTGCGATATCGTTCCGCAGCATCGGCGGCCTTCTCCCGCATGATATCCAGCTCAACGTCTTCTTTGAGCTCGATAAAGGACAGCTCGTTGCTGGAGACCTCCAGAGCCTGGTCAATGATCTCGATTGTCTGAGGCAGCTTCCGTTCTTCACGAAGGTGCTCTGCCAGCTTGTGATAGTACGCCAGATTCTGGGGCTCCTTGCGAATGGCGTTTCTCAGGTCCGCCTCTACAGATTCACCGGGAGCGACAGAATCATTGCCCTTGCCGCGACGAGCTCTGCGGTCTTCCTCGTAGGCATTCGTTTTCTCTTCCTGAACTTTGACCTGCTGAGTGCTCTCCGCCTTCTCGTAGTTGCCCCGGTCCATGACCGACATGGCCGCGATCTTGTTCATCATCGCTCGGGCATCGCCGTCGGTTGAATCGACATCATAGATGCGTTTGAAGCAGGCTTCGGCCTTCTTGTATTCACCTCGATCAAGAAGTACGTGCCCCAGAGCTCGGTTGTAGTCAATATTGCCTCGCTCAATCTCCACTGCCTTCGAAAGGGCGTATTGGGCGATCTCGCCCCACTCCAGTTCTGCGGCAGCGTTTCCGAGGAAAGCAAACAGTGCAGCATCCCATGGATTAATGCACAGGCCATCCTCAGCCTGTTGGACGACGTCTTTCCACTGACTCTTGGCATTTGCCTTCTTGATCTTGCCACGGACTTTCATGAGCTTCATGCCCGCCATTTTGGCGCCGCTGCCGTTGTCGTCGTACATCTTACGGGAGCAACCGTGTTTGGTCTGACGGTAGAGAACCACGTCCGGCTTCATCTTGACCGCGCTGCCAAAACACTCGACGGCAAAATCCCAGTTCTCCCGCTGCATTGCCTCGGTGCCCTTTTGAAACCATTCCGCAGCCGCTTTCGCGAGAGGGTCACTCATACCTTGTGTCCGTGTTGAATCAGTAAGTGTGTCAGCTTCAATTATCGGATTGATCTCCAACAGTCCCATCATAAATACCATGAATGATCATTTCACGCCTCAGGTGGCGGTGATGCCGCTGCGGGCACAATCCCTCACCACGACGGATACTCCTTTCCGGTGATAGGGGTAAAACGTAAAAAACGGACGTGTTCCGTGTATGAAAAGAGGGGCCAGGCCTCTGTTTTGTCTGCCACGAGGTTCACAAACTGCATCACGCGGCGAAAAGCACAGGTCGCACGCCGCCAATGAAACCGGCGGAAACTGCGCATTGCCTAGCTATACAGGTCGGTTTGCGCACCTCCGGGACGACGGGTGTCTTCCGTACTGTGGGAGCGTGCAGTGATTCCGGAGATCTGGGTCGCGCAATCGGCGGATTCCATTACTCTTCGGATCCCTTCTCAGTGTATCCGCGTCAGGCTTCCCAATGTCACGTTTTTCCAGACTTACCGCCGTCCTCGTCTCACTCACTGCTGCTACTGCCGCCGCTCAGGGCCTCCGTGTCTCAACGGCGGTCTATGACGCGAGTCGCCTCGATAAAAGCGGCAAGGAGCCGGTTCTGTCGCGCAGCATCACGCTGTTTCACAAAGGTCGGGCCTACGATTTCGTACCGTCAGCGGACGAGGTCGTTGTGTTTGATAAGACGGCCAAACGGTTCACCGTCATTAATGAACGCCACAAAGTTTACACCAATATCGCCTTTGCAGAGCTTCAGGCACTCCTCAAGAATCGAGGCCCCCAGACTCAGAAATATCTGGCTGAGCTGCGTGCTTCCAACTCGCCTCAGGCCACCAGGGCTGCACGCACGCTGGCCTTTCAGCTGTCTCCGGAGTTTGAGCCGACATTCAGTAAACGGTCCGGCCTTCTGGCGCTTCGAAGTCCGTCGCTGAAGTATTCCGTCAGCACGAGTGAATGGGAAGATTCAGATCAGGTTGAAACCTACCTGCAATACGCCGACTGGACTGCCCGCCTGAATTACCTGCTGCATCCGTCTGCAATGTTCCCGGAACCTCGGCTGGCTCTGAATCGTGAGCTGCGAGAGATCGGCAATCGTCTGCCTGTCGTTGTTCAACTGGACCTCAGACCGGATGACAGAATGGTGCTCCGTGCGGAACATCAGTTTGTGCGATCCCTGACGGAACATGATCTTGCCCGGATCCGAAAATGGGAAGAGTCGGTCAAAGAGCTGGAAGAAGTGCCGCTGCGTCGCTACCAGCAATCTGTACTTGTTTCGGGGAATTAGACAGGACCGCCCAGAGAACGATCTGTCTCCAATTGGGATCCCCAAACCGTTGGCCTATACTGGCTCTCCGTCCTGGTGGAATCGAGAGCGACTTGTCCAGCGCAATCACCGGCTGAAGTTTCTCAAAAAGCGAATTCGCAGAGTTCCTGAAGGATTCGTCAAAGCAACATTGAGGTCCGGCTCAGAGTCGCTCTAATAGTCCGGCTGAGGCACGACGCAGACCTCTCTTTGACGTCAGGTTTTCGTCTCAATCAATCCCCGGCTGAGATACGCAGGGATGCGAGATTGCTGGCTGACTCGTGATCGACAGGTCATGGAGGCCACATTCATGAATGAGGATTGTTATGACTCGGCATATATTTGTCACCGGGGGCGTTGTAAGTTCGCTCGGCAAAGGGCTGACATCAGCCTCCATCGGCATGTTGCTGGAACGTCGCGGTCTGACCGTCCGTATGCAGAAACTGGATCCCTACATTAACGTGGATCCTGGCACTATGAGCCCCTATCAGCACGGGGAAGTGTATGTGCTCGACGACGGGTCCGAAACTGACCTGGACCTCGGCCACTACGAACGATTCACCTCCGGCCCGGTTGATCGAAATTCCAATTTCACGACGGGCCAGATTTATCAGACGGTCATCGAAAAAGAACGTCGTGGCGAATACCTCGGACGCACCGTTCAGGTTGTTCCTCACATCACCGACGAGATTAAACGCAGCATTCGTTCCCTGGCTTCACCGGACATCGACGTTGTCATCACCGAACTCGGTGGGACGATCGGGGACATCGAAGGTCTGCCATTTCTCGAAGCCATCCGCCAGGTTCCTCTGGATGTCGGAAAAGAGAATTGTTTGTTCATCCACCTGACCCTGGTGCCCTACCTAAAGGCGGCCCGAGAAGCCAAAACTAAACCGACACAACACAGCGTCCAACAGTTGCGAACCATTGGTATCCAGCCGGATATCCTCGTCTGCCGAACAGAGCGAGCAATCGGTCGCGAACATACCGATAAGATCGCCCTGTTCTGTAACGTCGAAAAACGAGCGGTCATTGAGGAAGTCGACAAAGAATTCTCAATCTACGAAGTGCCACTCGGGCTGGTCGATCACGGTCTGGACGAGCTGATCATCGAGAAACTCGGCATGCAGGCCGGACCCCTTCAGCTGGATGATTATCGACAGCTGATTCATCGCATTCGGAACCCACGCCACGAAGTAACCATTGCCGTCGTCGGCAAGTACATCGAGCATCGGGACGCCTACAAGTCGATTTACGAGTCTCTGGACCACGCTGGCTTCAGTCACTCCACACGCGTCATCGCAAAACGCGTCGAAGCTGAAGATCTCGAGCGACAGGGAGCGGAGGCACTGCTCAAGGGCGTGGACGGAATTCTTGTCCCCGGCGGCTTCGGGATGCGAGGAATTGAAGGCAAAGTGCTGGCGGCGGAGTACGCTCGTGAGAACAACATCCCGTACTTTGGGATCTGCCTTGGGATGCAGGTCGCTGTCATCGAATTCGCTCGCAACGTAATGAAGCTGGAAGACGCTAACAGCAGCGAGTTCAATACTGACACTTCGCACCCTGTCATCTGCCTGCTCGAAGAACAGATGGAGATCGAGGACAAGGGTGGCACAATGCGGCTGGGAACACAGCCGTGCGTCCTTTCAGAGGGATCTCGCTCACTTCAGGCCTACGGGACATCTGAAGTCAATGAACGCCACCGCCACCGGTACGAGTTCAACTCACGATACCGTGAACAATACGTGCACGCGGGGATGGTTCCTGTTGGAACCAGTCCGGACGGTACACTTGTGGAAGTGGTCGAGATTCCGGAACACCCATGGTACGTCGCTGTGCAGTATCACCCGGAATTTAAGTCTCAACCGCACAAGTCCCACCCACTGTTCGCCGGCTTCGTCGAGGCGGCTCTCGCCGAGCGTCAGACTCGTCCGCGACAACTCGTGTGAATTCACCGCAGGTCAGGTTTTGGCCTGACACGAACAGTCCCGGAGCCGGCAGTCTCAGCAGTCAGGTCGTCGGGGTGTTCCTGCCTGGACGACCACACGGAGGCAGCGTCAGGCTGAAACCTGACCTACAGGGGGATTCCTAGTAGGCACCGCGGATCTGGCTGTGCACCTTGGATTTGTACCAGTCTGCCAGCTGCGCGTGTGTCTCCGCTGACAACGTTGCCAGGTCCGAAACCGCAGCGTTCTCTTTGGCCTGAGATGGCCGAGACGCTCCTGTAATCACGGTGGAAACCGCATCGTGATCAAGTATCCAGCGCTGAGCAAACTGAGCCATTGTCTGATCGGCGGGGGCATACTGCTGCAGTTGTGCGGCCAGTCCCACGCCAGTTTCAAACGGCAGACCCGCGAACGTCTCACCGACATTGAACATCGCGCCATCGCGATTGTAGTGGCGATGGTCGTTCTCGCCGAAAACTGTTTCGCTGGAGAACTTTCCGGCCAGCAGTCCACTCGCAAGAGGCAGTCGCACGATGATTCCAACCTGTTGTTCCAAAGCCCTGCTGAAAAGAGACTCAATCGGCTTCTGACGGAACACATTGAAAATGATCTGCAGCGATGTCAGTCCCTCCTGCTCCAGAACCAGGAGGGCCTCCTCCATCGATTCCACACTTGCTCCGAAGTGTCGGATCAGCCCTTCCAGCTGCAGTGACCTCAGCCAGTCAAAAACCGTCCCGTCACGCATCGCATCGGTGGGGATACAGTGGAGCTGAACAAGGTCGAGTGAGTCAACGGACAGCCGTGCTCGGCACTCGTTAATGTGCTGCCGCAGTATCTCTTCCGTGTAGGGACCAGGATAATTGCGGCGGCCTACTTTTGTGGCCACAAACAGGTCCTCGGAACGCGACTTCAGAAACTGACCGACCAGCCGTTCTGATCGCCCGTCTCCGTAGACGTCCGCTGTATCCAGAAACGTCACGCCGGAATCCACCGCAGCGGACAGAATCTCGAATGCCTCAGTGTCGCTCACCTCTCCCCAGTCAGCTCCCAGCTGCCAGCAGCCAAGCCCAACCTCAGAGACACTCTTTCCCGTATTCCCTAACTTTCGTGTCAGCATGTTGTCCTCCAATACTCCGGAAGAGGTTTGTTTTGCGTGCAGTACCTGTCATGGGGGACTGCTCGAACGATTCAGTGACACAGATCTACATCGGAATCAATCCCTTCCGCCTGAATTTACGCCCAGCTTCGCATCACTTTGTCGGTCGTATCCATGGGTTTCACAAAGGGTTCGTGCTGCATCTCGTCGTGATCCTCTCTGGCAGCCCGCCCGATCAAAGATTCTTTCCATCGCCCACGCACATGTTGCCGTTGATCATGAACGCGACGCCCCCAAACATCTTTTGTTCGGCAAAGGCCTTCCGGCGGCGCATCAGCTGCCGAATTCGTTCGACGAGGATCGTGTCTACTGGGTTCATGCCTGTGTCAGGTCTACCAGACGATTCTGTAGCTCACAGTCGCGGGAGCTCCTGGAGCAATCATGACGGGTACGATCAGTTCAGTCTTTCCATCAGACTGCCGCAACTGACCGTCTTTGCATTCGATCAACACGGAATCATCAATCAGGAATCCTTTCGGTGTCTGTTCGATGTTCCCTGCAGCAATGCGCAGGAACATGTTCGTCTGAGGCGTGTCTGAATTGAAACGAAGAGTCCGCTGCAGAACTGGATACTGTTCTCCCTCTTGTGCTTCGATGAGATCAGACACCCGGACGCCCCGCCAC
>CAJWGB010000183.1 GCA_913031625.1 uncultured Planctomycetaceae bacterium
CCCTGACTCAGGAAGTGTTTGACCTGAATCGCGAAACAAAGGGAACCCGGGAAGCCTATGGGAACGGACAGTTTGCCAACGGCTGTCTGCTGGCACGAAGATTGGTCGAAAGCGGCGTCCGCATGGTGCAGGTATACTACGGGAATGGTCAGCCATGGGATGACCACGGCGACATTAAGGCGCATGCCGATAAGGCTCGTAACGTTGATCAGCCGATCGCCGCACTGTTAAGTGACCTGAAGGAGCGAGACCTGCTGAAGGACACCTTGATCGTCTGGGGTGGGGAGTTTGGCCGCACGCCTGTGGCGGAAAATGGGAACGGCCGCGACCACAACCACCACGGATTTTCAATGTGGCTTGCTGGCGGGGGAACTCGCGGTGGAATGACTTACGGAGCCACCGATGACTTTGGATTTGCCGCCGTGGAAAACAAAGTCCACGTCCATGACCTGCACGCGACTCTGCTCCACCTTCTGGGGCTGGATCACGAGCAGCTTACATTCCGGTACAGCGGCAGAGATTTTCGGCTGACCGATGTTCATGGCCGCGTTGTGAAAGAAATCATCGCCTGATCGATTGCCTGAGTGTCTTGCAGGAGATGCATCCGACATCTCAGCCTCGATGCGTTCTTTCCCCGTTCTCGATTGCCTGTTAGAATCTGTCGAGAACACCATTCTGCAACTATGACCAGAGCGAGAGCAAGGAGAACCTGGTGCCCGAAATCGACGTATACAAAGAGTGGCTTGGTATTCCGGAAGGGGATCGACCACCGGATTACTACACCCTGCTGCGTTGCGTGATGTTTGAGGATGACATCTCAAAGATTGAATCCAACTACAAGAAGCTGAATGGGGTCGTACGTAAGTATGCGACCGGCCAGTACCTGAAGCCGTCTCAGGATCTCCTGAATGAACTCGCTCGAGCGATGTTGTGCCTGACGGACCCGGATGCCAAACGCGAATATGACCAAAGCCTCGGGCGCGAGACCGGGCCGGATGCCGGGGACGAGCCTCGGACCTGCCTGCAGTATCTGGTTGCTTCTGAGATTATTAAACGAGGTCAGGTCGCGGAGATTGAACACTTCGCCGATGCCCGAGGCCTGTCTCACCGTGACGCCGTCGTGCAGATGAAACTGGCCACTCAGATCCAGGCGACAGGTGCTCTTGCCAAAGAACTCCGCATGTCGTTTGTCGATCTGGACGACATGCTTCCGGAAGACGACGTTCTGGACATGCTGCCTAAACAGGTGGTGAAGCGACACACGTGCCTGCCACTGTTCGAAGATCGAGGAAAGCTGCTTGTCGCCTGTGCTGCAGAAGCTTGTCCTGAACTTGAAGATGAGATTCGCCTGCGGTTTGGTATGCCGATGCGGTCTGCCCTGGCGATTCCCCGCAGCATTCAACAGGCCATCGCTCGCTATTACGCACCTGGTGAACGTGATGAAGCGGCTGCCTCAAAGAAGCAGGCTGTCCCTACCGGCAAAAAAGAGAAGAAGAAACCGGAGAAGAAGAACGAAAAGAAGCAGGCTGCTCCTGCAGGAGATCCTGCCGAGCGTCGCAATATCAGCATCATCGCTGCGATGATGTCAGCAATGGCGACCAACATCGGTCTGATGTTCACGACAGAATTGACCGATACGCCGCGAATCATTGCGGCGGTTGTCGTTGGTGGAGCAGTCATTGGGATCATGAAGCTGACATACTGGAAATAGTGTCTTTCCCCGCTTAGCGGCCACTGAAAGGTGAGCAGGCATGCATGATATTCGGTTGGCAATTGGCTTGATCGGGTTTCTGTCGGTTGCAGCCTTCTTCCTGGTGGTCCGGCTGCTTCGGGATCGTTCTCCGCACCTGCAAACAAGTCTCGCACTTGGGATCGTGATTACGATCTTTCTTTACGTCGAGTACGTCTGGGATCAGCTCTGGATTGTTAAGTGGATTCCGCTGCCGTCAGTCATCGTGCTTTCAAACTGGTTCCCCATTTTCCTTGCCGGCCTCGGGGGGTGGGTGTGGCTGAGGTTTGGACAGGGACGTGGCCGCGGTCTGGTCGTCGTGGGCATTATTCTGATTGCTGCCATTGGATCTCTCTTCTATTTCGTAGCCGGCGGCCCGCCGAACTGTAAAAGTGAATGGGATTATCCCAGACATACCGACGAGTACGTATTACACCTTCAGACGACGCCTCACACCTGTTCTGCCGCGGCTGCCGCCACATTGCTGGGCACAGTTGGCGTCCCGGCAACCGAGGGTGAGATGGCTGAACTGTGCCTCACTCGTTCCGGGAGTTCATTCTTCGGGCTGCCCATTTCCCCAGCAGGGACAACATGGCTCGGCCTCTATCATGGGATGGCCAGCAAGCTGCACGGCTCCGGATACCGAGTCGTCTTGTTCGAGGGTTCCACATCTCAGATTGAAGAATTGGCAAAGATGCATCCAGTCCTTCTTTGCTGTCAACTGGAACCGGAGATGGCCGAACTCCTCCCTCAGTACGTGTCTGAGGATGGCTGGATCCCCGGAACATCTCACTCAGTTGTCTACCTGGGCAGATTTCGCGACGGTCATCATGTGGGGGCCCCATCTCGAGGCTGGGAACGATGGTCGGACCAGGATCTGGAGTTACTTTGGACCGGACAGGGGCTGAGAATGTTGCAGGTGAATCCAAAGAGCAATTCCACTGATTGAGTACCGTCCCGTTCAGGTCTCCCCGAACCACAGAATCAGACCTTATTTCCCCACACCCGGAAGGCCAGACGTGAGTTCGGCTTGCTTTCCGTGAAGCGGCCGAAATAATGTCGCCGTTCCTGTGAGGAATCTCGGGAGCGGAACGCTGTCTCCAATTGTGGCGAGGCCAGCCTAACCGGGTCAGGTCGGAAACGAAGCAGCCCTACGGTGTCGGTCCTCGGGTGCAAGCGGAGGCAGTGTTCCGCTCCTTTTTTATTGCGGCGATCATCAGCATCTCCCCTCACACGCCGGAAATGCAGCGTGGTGCGTCTTGAGAACGCTGTGGGCCGATTTGCAGAGATCCTGCCCGGTGCAATCGAATCCGCTCGGGACTCAGCCCTGTGACGTCAGACGAAGCACTTCTGCCACTCCTCGCAGCCGAGCCGGATTCGCGGCGGCCGATCCTGTCTGTGCCGGACAGTGAACTGCTGTCATGGCTGGCAACACAGGGGGAAAAGAAATTTCGCCTCGGACAAATCCGGCGATGGTTGTTCGATTCCCGAGTTGGCTCGTTCGACGAAATGTCAAATCTGAGCCGCAAGCTAAGAGATCAGCTTGAAGCGGAGTTTCGCTTTGAGGGGTTCGAGAAAGTCGGCCACCAGATCGCCACGGATCGAACGGAGAAGCTGCTGCTGAAACTGAGCGACGGTGAGTTGGTCGAGTGCGTCCTCATGCGAGACCCGGGTCGCCGCACTGTTTGCATCAGCACTCAGGTTGGATGCGCCATGGGCTGTACGTTCTGCGCCAGCGGACTGCTTGGCGTGAAGCGAGACCTCACGACCACAGAGATTGTCGAACAGGTTCTGGTTCTGAACCGCCTGATGCAGGACGATGAGAAGATCACAAACGTAGTGGTCATGGGAATTGGCGAGCCGCTGGCAAATTACACCAACCTCATGAGTGCACTTGAGACGCTGACCTCAGGCGAGGGACTGGGGCTTGGGGCCAGACGCATCACGGTCTCCACGGTCGGCATTCCGGCAAAAATTCGTGAGTTCGCTCAGCAAGGTCAGCAGTTCAATCTTGCGATTTCTCTTCATGCCCCTAACGACGAGCTGCGGACTGAGATTGTCCCGGTGAACAAGGGGACAGGGCTACGGCAGATCCTCTCTGCGGCAGACGAATTCTTTGAGGTCACCGGTCGACGCGTCTCATGGGAGTATGTGCTGCTCGCTGGCGTGAATGATCAGCCGGAGCACGCTGAGGAACTGGCCCAACTCCTCCGGAATCGGATTGCGCACGTGAACCTGATCCCGATGAATGGGGTATCGGAACTCAATCTTCAGGCTCCTGGTGAGCCACAGACCCGACGCTTTCAGGAGATTCTGCAGGGGCGTGGTGTGAACGTGACCGTTCGAAAACGGAAAGGCGCCGACATCGACGCTGCCTGTGGTCAGCTTCGATTAAATCGAAGCTAGTTCGCTTCTGAAGTATCTGTCGGGTCTCCAGATGACACATTCGATCATCTGAGAAACTCTCATTTGCTGGCGCTTCAGGTCGATTCGCTTTACCCCGGCTCGCAGTGTCAATGTGGCCGCCGAACGATTCCTCGCACTGTCCAGTGTCGGTCGCTGGTTGCGGAGACCCACTCAGGGGGAAGTCCGCACTCATTGAGCATTTCCTGCACCTCCGGCACCGTCAGTGCTGCATGCAGTGACTGGCGCAACATCTGTTGCGAATGGGTATTCTCTTCGCCGGCATACATCCTGACAAAGTGCTCCACCCTCTCTTCAGATTCCGGACGCATCAGGTCCCGAACAAAAAACAGACTGTTGGGGGCGGCCACCCTTTTCATCTCCTGAAACACTGTCAGTGGCTCCGGAATATGGTGAATGATGCTGTTGGAAATTACAGCGTCCGCAGACCGATCGGCAATTGGCATTCGCTTCGCGTCGCAAAACACTGGCAGCAGCGGTGCCGAGGACGATTCGTCTCGCTTGTGTTGCGCGGCCAGTCGCAGCATCTCAAATGAAAGGTCGCACGCAAGAATTGCAGTAACACTTACATCTCTGGCAAGCAGTTCCAACGGGATCAATGCAGTTCCCGCGCCAACATCAACCACTCGCCCGAAAGACTCTCCCCGCTTCTCTACCAGCAGGCTGATCAGATCATCCACGAACAGTGCATTGACACCACTATGGTCCATATTGTCATAGTCAACCGCTTCCTCGACCGTGTCCATCACTTCCGGCTCAAGTGTTCTGGCTAGGGGCATATTCTGTTTCTTTTGCGTTGATCAGGGCTTAGAGACGTTTGGCAGTGGGCGATATGTTTCATTCTTCGTATGCCACAGAATTAGCACTCCTTTAAGAGTATCTACATCCATGCGTCCTGCAACCGCGTCCGGAAACTCACGTCTGAGCAGAATGGCGCAGGACATGCCCTGCCCGACTGCGGAAGTTTTGACAGACCTGGCACAGACGAGAAGGCCTCTGCTTATTGAGCTGGAATCCGAGAATGTGACATCGAGACTGGTTCATCAGTTTCAGGCACACCGACGACCTCACCTTTGCTTTCAGCAACGCATGTCCGTCCACCCTGTCCTGCCTAGTGGCCCATCTGTTTGGGAGACTTCCCCTGTGCGAGGGAAGCCTCAACCTGTCCCAGATAGGGGACGAGGTCTGCAACCGACTCAAGAACAGTGTGTGCACCTGCATCAAAGAGTCGGTTCGCAGCCTCCGTCCGTCTCTCGTGCAGATCGTTACTCGAAAGCCTGTTGAGATCGGACCGGGAAAGCCCAACTCCATTTCCGGTCGTCGAGATTCCTACAGTCCAGCACCCTGCGTTACGTCCGGCCTCGATGCCTACCGGAGTGTCATCAACCTTGACAATGGCCTCCATCGGATAGACGTCCAGCAGTTCGGCTGTTCGAAATAGCAGCCATGGCGCCGGGCGTCCGGCAGGAGTGTCATCGGCACAGAGCACACTGTCAGGCGCAAAGCCCTGCTCGGCGGCTCGTGGACAGACTACTTCCATCAGGCTACGGGTATACCCTGTCGTGGAGCCTAGTTTCAGCCCTCGAGCACGGCATTCACTGGCCGTCTCCACGGCTCCTTCAATCAAGGTGCTGTGGTCCTTGAGCACTTCCATCTGCAGGGGGATGAAATCCGCGTACATTTCATCGATATCGTTTTCGGTACAGGCACGGCCATGTGCCTGTTGCCACAGGTCGGCGACTTCCGGATTTCTTGAAACAGCCAGTATATGTTCGCGTTTTGCCATCCCCATGGGCTCTCGCGCCTGGGCGACCGTAACAGTCACGTTTCGTCGCGCAAATACTTCCTGAAATACGATCGCCGGCGCCATACAGCCGTGGTCAACAACGGTTCCGGCCCAGTCAAACACGACAGCTTTCAGGTGCTCAAATTGAGTCATCACAGGTTCGTTCTGATTTGAGGAATTGCGCAATTTTTATCTTCCACAGGAGTGGATAACACAGCATCGGACGATCGGCAAGGCAGTGAAAGGTCTGCTCACGATGCAATTGACTCATGTGGCCATGACTTGCGGGGATGATTGAATCGAAATTGTCTGCTGATTGCGAACGGCTACGCAACCGTCAAAACAGAAACTCGTATCAGAGTCTCACTCAACTCACTAACCGGCGAACGAAGAGTGAAAGTGAACCGGCCGGAACCGTTTCAAGCCCAAATGCCCCTGCTTTCCGGGTATTGTTCGGCGAAGTTTGTAACTCCTGCGTTCGGATCATTGGACCTGCAAAGGAACTTCTCGATGAACCCTCGCTCTTTCCATCGCGTCACTCTCGCGATCAGGCTGACACTCGCACTGTTCCCGTTCTGTTTTGTGGTCGGGATTCCGTTCATTCAGCGTCCCGAACAACCTACGCTGGATGTTGTCGATGATCTGGCTGCACCACGGGACACTTCGCTGCAGACACAGCCGAGAATAAAAGTTGCTTGACGTGAGCACGAGGGGGCAGAAACCCAACTGTAACCCAGGCCTCAGGAACCCATTGTTTCAGACGTCGAGGACACTGGAGTTAGTGATGTCTCGGAACCCGCTTTACCGGACAGCAGTTCGGTAACTCTCCCTCGAGAAGACTCAGGATTGACCATGCCGGGCGTTCTGGTTTTCCGCAAACTCGACTATGAGCATCAAGGCCGTAGTCACTCGCAGATCCTCTCCTCTGTGATAAATGCGGCCTCGCCAGGCGGGAGATCCTGAACTCCGGTTCCTGTTATGGCTGCCCCGGCGTTGATTCTGCCTGTCCGCTGTTGATTCCCCTTCTGACAACGCAACAATGCTGGTTCCTACCAAATGACCAGCCAGCCCAGCGATCATGAGTATTTTCCGCAAGGCCGGATTCCTGCTGCTGAACCTGTGGATCCCATTCCACGTGGTCGCCGTCTTTCTGGCGCCGTCCGGCATGCCACCGTCCTCCCCGCTGCTGGTGAACGCTGCAGAACTCGCTCGTCCCTACAACGAAGCGCTGTTCCTTAACCACGGTTACCACTATTTCGCGCCGGACCCGGGCGCCAGCACACTTGTTGAGTGGAGCATCGACCGTCCCGGGGATATTCCCCTGAAAGGTCGGTTTCCTGATCCGCAGACCAGCCCAAGGCTGCTCTACCACCGTTACTTCATGCTTGCAGAAAACGTGGAGGCCTTCTCGCCGGAGGCACGGCCCCTGATACTGCGGGGATACGCAAAACACATCGCCGACGTTCACAAAGCGGATCAGGTATCACTGTCGTTTATCCGGCACTATCCGGCGTCGATGGTCCGCATACAGGCGGGAGGTTCACTCCGCGATGAAGACAGCTACGAAATGGAACCCATTGGCACCTGGAACTTCGACGCTCCCCCCAATCGTCTCCCCACATCCTTGACACCTGTGCCGGTAGAACACACATCAGGGAGGCAGTTCGAGTGACCTCACGTGTTGCAATGGTCGTCATAATCCTGTTGCCACTTCTCACAAGTGGCTGTGGGTCTCCTGAAGATCTTCCGGAAGTCCGTCTGGAACAGGCAGTTCTGCTTCAGGAGCGGGGGGAATTCGAAAAGGCGATTCGCGTCTATACGAGTCTGGATTCTGAACTTGGTCAGTTGGCCGATCTGGACCACAATCGAGGCTATTGCTACGAGCAGCTTGGCCTGATTGAAAGGGCCGTGGAAAACTACGAGCGGTGCATCACGAAAGATCCGCAACACTTATCGGCTCTGAATAATCTGGCGGCCATCCTCGCCCGACAGAAGAAATACAACGAAGCAGCGGAACTGTTCACACGTATCGTCCAGCGCGACCCGACAAACGTTCTTGCACTGCGAAACAGAGGGCTCTGTTACTTTGACGCGGGCCGCAGCGAAGACGCACTTGTCGATTACAACGCAGCGCTCAGCATCTCACCAGACGATTCTCAGACCCTCTTTCAGCGAGGAAATCTACGCGTTCGGCGTGAGGAACTCGACCTCGCCATTGCCGATTACTCTGCCGCAATTCAGTCCAACACCGACTTTGCGCACGCATGGCTCAATCGTGGCCTGGCGCATCAACAGCTTAATCACATCGAAGAAAGTCACCGTGACCTTCAACGGGCCAGCGAACTGGATTCAGGAATCGTTCTGGCAGGAATGAGTCTGATAAATGATGGAACAGACAGACGGACAACTGAGATCTCTGTCGTACCTGCCCCTGAATGGAAGCTCGTTCGCGAGGCTGCAATCCGGCAACTCAATTCCATGGGGTTTGAAGATCTTCAGATTCTCGGAGAACTGAAGGGAGAGTATTCGGCCATTATTGAGGGAACCCGAAATGGAGCAACGCGTCAGATCTGGGTCTGTCTCCACCGTCTTCCTACGGCCGTCTTCCCGATCGTCGCCCCTGCATCAGAAACATCACTGTTGGTCTTCAAATCGATGTCCGAATCTGAAAGTGGGCTGGCTGTGACCTCGTGGCGCGAAGCCTGGGACCCGCGACAGGCGATTTTGCCTGCTGCAACCGTACGGATTGACCTGGCTGAACAGCCAATCCAGCTGCAACTGATACCGCAGGCAGTTGAAGAGTAAACGTAGAACTGCGCACTCCAGCCGATTCCGCTATCATGTTCAGTTCTACCGGCCTCCGAACTGATGAGGATTCCTGATGCGATCTCTGCTTCTGCTCGTCTGTCTCCCGCTCACAATGGGGCAGGACTTCAAACCGCAACGTTGTGAAGTGATTCCATTGCCGAATCAACAGGCTCGGTTTCTGATCGATGGCGTCGAAAAGACAAACTGGCACTTCGGGCGACAGTATCCGGGGCCGTTTCTCTATCCGCTCAACGGGCCATCAGGAGTCTCGTTGACACGAATGGGACATCCAGGTGCGTCCAATCACGACCACCATCGCTCCGTTTGGCTGGCCTTCCACAAACTCAACAACCTCAACTTCTGGGCAGAGAAGACAGGCAACCAGATCCGTCAGAAACACTGGTACCGCTATCGGGATGGACAGGATGAATCGGTAATGGCCGTCTGTCTCGGATGGTTCGACGCCAAACAGAAAGAGATCATGGAGCAGGACGTTGTCATCGCTGTTCGCCCGCGGGACGCAGGCGAGATGGAGGTTGAGTTCCAGTTAACGATGCGGCCTGGAGCAGGGCAAGAGGCCGTGACGCTTAACCAGACGAATTTTGGTCTGCTGGCGGTCCGTGTCTCAAAGACACTCTCGGCTCATTTTGGCGGAGGCGTGCTGACGAATAGCGAAGGTGCTAAAGATGAACCAACCATCTTCGGACGCCCCGCTCGCTGGGTCGACTACAGCGGACCTGTTGTGAGCGGGCAGGGTGAAGCGAGAGAGGTCTGTACAGAAGGGGTGACGGTAATCGATCACCCATCGAATCCTGGATACCCGAACCACTGGCACGTGCGTGAAGACGGCTGGATTGGCGCATCCATCTGCATGAAACGGGAATATAAGATCGAGGCAGAATCAGAGCTGACTTTGCGGTACCTCCTTCACGTTCACAGCGGTGCCGTTATTGCAGAAGAGGCGAATCAAGTCCTTTCGCGGTTCGCAGCCAGACCGGGTTTTGTCATTCGCCCCCCAAAAACCGGCGAAAAACACCTGCAGTTTGAAGCCCACAGGCGTCCCGGACCGTGAGTTCAACGCCGTAACTCATTTGGGCTACATGCTTTACGGGTTCCGAGGTGGAGTGCCTTGGCCGTTAAAGTCGGTGGCAGAAACAGGAAGTTTTGGCTGGGAAACCCTCGTGGGTTGACACGTCTTTGGCCGAATTGTCTGATATGAGTGTCGTTGATCGGAGCTTTTCTGCATTGATCCCGCCTCTGGTGTGTCGAAGAATGACCTCGTTGCCAGCTCCGTGGTGACCACATCGGAAATTATTGAACCTGGAGAACTTAGAGAATGCGTAACCTGATTGTTGCTGCCTGCATGCTCGCCTTCGTTGCGTCTAGCCAGCAGGCATCTGCTCGCCTTCAGTACCTGAAGGAATTCAAAGCTGCTTATGCGTCCAAGCTGAGCGGTCAGAAGCTGACATGTGCTGTCTGTCACCCAACCAAGTCCAAGAAGGACCGTAACAACTACGGTGCTGCACTTGGCAAGCACGTTGGAATGAAGAATCAGAAGGACGTCGCCAAGATCAAAGCAGCTCTGGAAAAGGGCGGTAAGGAAAAGAGTGCAACCGATGGCAAGACTTTCATCGACTTGATCAATGATGGCAAAATGCCAGGCACAAAAGACGTGGTGAAATAACCGTGTCTAAGGTGAAGAATCGAGGGAGGTCCTGGTGGCCTCCCTTTTTCGTGCGCCTCTTTTGAGCTTGTTTAAACGGGCAATGTGCCCGCTGAAGACGCATTGAGCAACCGGGGCCGCTCGCTAGAATCCGTTGGCTCACCTCATTGCATGTTGACAGATGATGAACGTTGCACACCAGACCATGTTCTTCGGATTGCTGCTCGCAGTAATTCCCGTGGTGCTGCATCTCATCATGAAAGCCAAACCGAAGCGAGTTGAGTTTCCTGCGCTTCGACTCATCCAGCAGCACCGGCGATCAAGTCAGCGACGGATGCGACTCCGTCAGTTGCTGCTCTTGTTGCTTCGAATCATCGTCATCGTTGCGCTCGTGTTTGCATTGATGCGTCCGACGCTGCCAAACGCGCAGTACGGACTACGTTGGTACGAATGGCTTATTCTGACTGTAGTGACCGGAGGAGCGGTCGGCTCGTATTTCTGGCTCCGAAAACGCTCGGATGCACGATCGATTGCCTCGCATATTCAGAAGGAACAGCGCGCACGGCTAAAGGGCTGGACGGCTGTAACCGGAATACTGGCAGGATTATTGTTCGTCGGTATGCCGTGGGGGCTGCGTGTCAAAGCGGAAGTCACTCAGCCCCATTCATCAGGCACGCCGGACGTCCCTGTCGCAGCCGTCTTCGTCTTCGATGTCAGTCAGAGCATGACTTACAAACATGAGGGCCGGACTCGCCTCGAACATGCTCAGTCCATCGCGAGCGCGCACCTTGAGATTCTGCCTTCACGCAGCCGTGTCGGACTGATCACAAACACTGCTGACTCAGAGACTGTCTTTCAGGCCGATCTGGCTGGTGTTTCATCCCGAATGGAAGATCTCAGAACTCAGGCCGTGACACGGTCGCTGAATCAAACGATCAAAGAGGCAATTTTGAATCAGGTTTCAGACCGCGAGTCAGCAACTGCACAGGAAGGGTCATCCGATGGATTCCTGCGAGAGGTGTATGTTTTTAGTGACCTCTCTCGTGCTGCATGGGATGAGAGAGATGAAGCAGGCCTTCACGACCTGCTGGTCCAGTACGAATGGCTGCAGGTTTACCTCATCGATGTCAGCGTCGCAGAACCATTTAACATTGGATTGGGAGACATCCGTCTCGAACGCGAATCCACTGTGGCCACTCAGCCAGTCAGGATGAGTGCCACGGTCTACGCTACCGGCAACGTTCCTGAAGACGCAGTGGTGGAACTCTTCACGATCGATGAAAACGGAAATCGTCTGCGCGGCGGAGGTGGCGGTACCGTTGCGGCCAGCAAAGTCACATTTGGCGGCGCACCTCCGGTGGCTGTCTTCAACGTGAGCGGGCCCCCAAATTCGTCCAGTCAGAAGGGCCTCATTCGTCTCACGACGTCTGATCCGATGCCCTTCGATGATGAACGCTGGTTTGCCTTCGACGTCTCAGCGGTTCCCAGAGTTCTGCTGGTCGGGGACAAGCTGATCGACTCGTTTCTCGTTCGCAACGCCATGCAGCCGGACACCTTCACCGAACTTGGTGAAATGCGTTATCAGTGTCAATCAATCAGCGGCAGTCGGTTCCGTCAGCAGTCGCTGCAGAATTATGACGTGGTCTGCCTGCTCAACTGGTCGACCCCGGATGCGACGGCATGGGCTGAATTGAAAGACTTTGTCGCTGCCGGCGGTGGGCTGTTCGTCTCCGTGGGCGGACGAAACATGCTGGACTCCGGAGCATGGAGTTTACCCGAGGCAAAAGCAGTCCTTCCGGGGATCCCTCTCACCGCACCAATGTTTCGTCCGGTCGCCGCCCAACTCAACCTTGTCGCTGGCGGCCATCCGATCGTCAAGGCGTTTCAAGACGAGCAAGAAGCGGAAGCAGAACTTTCATGGGCACTGTTTGAGCGAGCATGGAGCCTTGATCTGGCGGAGGACGCCCGAGTCCTGATGTCCTTTACTGACCGCCTGCGAAAGCCGGCCCTTGTCGAACGTTCCATCGGTGATGGCAAAGTAGTCATGATCGCATCCGCACTCGACGGCACTCGTCGCTGGAGTGACGGATTCGTCAACGATGAAAACTGGGCATGGCTCCTGCTGGTCAACGAAGCAATGGAGTACCTGACGGGGCGGTCCGAAGCGAAACGCAACTTCCTTGTTGGCGAAGCCGTTGAGATTGACATCCCGGCTGAGTCGCGGTTTACAACCTTCAAAGTGGCACGTCCACGGCTGCGGCTCACCGACGGCACAAGAACTCTGGATGAAAAAAGTATCCTGTTAACCGATGCCGTTGAGCCCGGTCACTATGAGCTGCGCAGCGCCGAGCCGCTGCAACCGTTCTCAGCCGTGTTTGCCGCGAATGGCCCTGAGTCGGAGAGTGATCTGGTGACGATCAGCCCCGAGAAGCTGGATGAGTTTCTCGGGGAAGGAAGGTACTCGCTTGTCAGCAGCCCGGAGGAACTCGACCGAGCCGTTGCGCTGGGCCGTCTGGGGGTTGAAGTGTTTCCCGTACTGATGGGGCTGCTGATCCTGCTGTATTGCGGCGAGCACCTGATGTCCAACTTCTTCTACGACGATGAGCCCGAAGCCGTGGCTGCATAGAGGCTGATCTTTACAGTCGGCGGAGCAATCTGTGCATGGATGAACGGCTTCGCCGCAGTTCTGGTCCTGACTGCAATGTGAGTGGGGATGATCAGCCTGAACTTTGGTCAGGTTTGAAAGCCATGACTGCCCGGAAGCGTGCGTAGGAACGACTTGAGGCAGACGAAGAATTCGACGAAGCTCTCCTGGTCAGATGCTGATCCGGGGAGGCTGAGTCAGTGTAAAACGACACTTCAAACAGGCTGGCAAAGCGATGGCACCATGTGAGGCCGTCCGTTCCGTGTCAGTCTCGGCCGTTTGTTTCCTGCTTCCTTCCGCGTACGTTACGAAACTGCGGACTGAGCACGACCAGCCGGATCGCCGTATGAATGTGAAAGTCGTTCTGCTCAAGCTCTGTGGCCATGTGGTCAAGGAGAGGCTCATCAGACAACTGCACCTCCGAAGGGTTTGTCTCAGTTGTTTTCGGACTCTCGACACGCTCTTGGGAGACAGCGTCAGCTGTTTCAGTGGCCTTCTTGTCCGCTGATTCAGTTTTGGCCATACCTTGCGCAGCGCTACGCACTGTTTCGGTAATGCTTGTCATAACACTTCTCCAAAGGTTGCTAGATTCGTGGAAAATCTCGCAAGTAAATTTCTACAAGGGATAGTATCGGCTCATCTGAACAATACTTTAGCATTGGGACTAAATTATTTC
>CAJWGB010000184.1 GCA_913031625.1 uncultured Planctomycetaceae bacterium
GGTTGTTGTCCGGGTTGTTGTCCGGGTTGTTGTCCGGGTTGTTGTCCGGGTTGCTGTCCGGGTTGCTGTCCGGGTTGCTGTCCGGGTTGCTCTCCGGGTTGCTGTCCGGGTTGTTGACCGGGTTGTTGACCGGGTTGTTGACCGGGTTGTTGACCGGGTTGCTGCTCCGGCAAAGGCGCCGCTTCGCGTTCCGGGGGATCGCCTGTCTGCCGTCGCTGGCCTGCGTTCTGTTCTTCGGGCTGTTCACCGTTCTGCTGGCCGGGTTGTTGCCCTGGCTGTCCCTGAGTGTTCTCGTTGATCTCAGACTGCAGTTGATTGGCAAGGTCCTGCAATTCGCCCTGCGCTCTTCTCAGAGATTCGGCTTCGCTTCCCAGAACCGCATCTGCGGCCTGCTCAATGCCCTTCTTCAGGCCATCAATTCCCTCGCGGGCAATCTGCTCTGCTTCCTGACCCTGGTTGAACAGTCCTCGACTGACCAGGATTTCGGTCGCCTCGAGTGCTTCCTGAGGTTTTTTCTCTTCGGTTTCTCGAATTGTGTCAAACAGCCTGCGGGACAGCAGCGGTTCACTTTCTTCAGCCTCTTCAACGATCTTCTTCGCTTCTTCAAGGATCCGCTCAAGGTCATCTCGCTGCTGGGTTACCTTCTTTTCAAGCTCATCACGATCGCGATCGCTGCGGAGAGAAGGTCGCTGCTGATTGTCGTCCGAGCGGTCTTCCGGCTTCGATTCTCCGGAGAGTTCTCTCGCAATCTCATCCTGACGGTCACTTACCTGACGCGCCTGCTGACGCAGGTCACGCATGGCTTCGCTGAACTGATTCGATGTCTGCTGTCGAAACTTTTCCTGGAGCTCATCGAACTGTCGCTCTGCACGTGTTCCCTCTGAGATGGCCTTTGACAGGTCGCCTTCGTCCATTGCTCGGGACGCCTGTTGCACCTGCTGCCGCGCCTGGTCGACCTGCTGACGTGTCTCCTGATTCTGCTGCTGTGCTTCTGAAGACTGTTGATCCATTGTGTCCTTCAACTCGTCGACGTCACGCAGCATCTCTCGCTGTTCTTCACGCAGGCGTTTCAGTTCACGCTCGATCTCTTCTTTCTCTTCATCCGTCTCGGCAGCTCGCAATTCTGATTCCAGCTGCTTGAGACGTTCATTGAGCATCTGCTGTCTGCGGGCGAGCTCTTTGAGTCGATTCAATACCTGTAGCTGTTCGCTCTGTTCCGAGTTCTGTTCACGCTGTTCCTGCGCCTGACGTTCCGATTCGTAGCGGTTGCGATCATTGTCCAGCTCGAGCTGTCGGAGCTGCTGTTGGGAAGCACTGTTCTGCTGCCCCTGCTGACTCTGACTCTGCTGCTGCTGACTCTGCTGAACCTCATGCTCTTTGGCTCGCAGTCGCATTAGCCCTGCAATCGCTCTTTGCTCTGCAGTAATCGCATTCTGCAGCTCGTCATCATTTCGATCTGACGCAAAGTCAGTCAGTGCAGTCACCACCTCATTCATAGCCACGTCCACGGCACCGGCCAGCTTGAGAGTCTCTGCGTCATCACCCGCTTCCTCAAGCAGAGTCTGAAGCTGTTCGAGGGCGGCCCCCTGCGACTGCAGAACAACATCAGAGTCTTCGACAGCTTTATCCATGGCCCTGGTTCTCGATGAGCTTTCATCCAGAGAACGCTGAATGTTCCATGTGGCAATCATGATCTGACGCTGCAGCTGAAGCAGCTGCGCGGCCTGGTTACCCTGTTGTTGCTGATCCTGTTGCTGTTGATCCTGCTGCTGCTGTTGTTGCTGCTGTTCCTGCTGCTGCGACTGTCGGAAAATTTCTTCGAATCGCCGAACCTCCGCGAACATCATGTCGCTGAGGGTGCGCCGCGGCGTCCCGTCCGCAGCCATGTCTTCGACATAAAAGTGGTAGACCAGCAGGTCATCGGGAACAGCATTCAGTGATTCCAGACTGATCTCATGCTGCAGCTTTGCCTTCTTTGGAGGTTCCTGGTTCGCTTCTTTGAGTGACACTTCCACTGGGTCCTGCCCGGTGAGAGAAAAGCTGATGCCGAAGTCCGTGAGACCAAAGTCGTCCATGGCTTCCGCTTCAACAGCGAACTCCTGAAGTGGTGACACATTGGTGTCGCGTCCCGGAAATGTCACTTTGATTTTCGGGCGTTTGTTGCGGGTGACTCGCAGTGATATTTCCTGTTCTTCGGCGGCCGTCCGGCCGTCCGAATCTTTCAGCCAGACGCGATAGCTGACGTCTTCATTTGCTTCGATTGCTGCCACCAGCTGACCATCGTCGGTCGGCAACAACGGGATCACTGCCTCGTCTTCACCGCGGAGTTCTGCGAGTTCAACCGGCTTATTGGTATGAACAATGAATTCGATCTCTGACCCTTCGACAGCAGTCACACGCACCGTATCTTCAATCAACTGTTTCTCGCGTCGCGACCATGCGGGGGGCGTAATAGCGGCGTCCACCTGCTGAACGGCTGGTCGTACGTAGGTGCTGATGTGGAAGTCCTGAGACTTATTCTTAAAGTCCGGATCTTCTACCTGCTGCAGTTGCGCGAGGGATTCGCCGTAACAGATGCGATAATCACCATCTCCTCCGACCGACGGAATCCTTGCAGCGAAGACTCCTTCATCGACCGTCTGATCCATGGTGAATGTTGCGAGGCCCTTTTCAGTCTCCAGCTGCAGCATCACGTTCGCAGGCAGCGATTGCTCAAAACGAGCAACAACAGTTAGTGCTGCACCTCGTTCAATTTCCACGTCGCCTGGTTCAACCGTCAGTTGAATGTCACCTTTCGCGGCAGCCGCCGGGTTTGAGGTCGAGGCGGCAGCTCCGGGGTCAGCTGAAGCATCGGGGGTTGGGTGTCCCCACCGGCTGGCAGCCATCACGCTGCTGACCAAAAATGCGAAGGTCAGCATGCTGACCAGTGTCCAGCTGAAGACACGGTGTCCCGGCACAACCGAGCGCCAGTCAGAATCCTGAGCCATCCGGTCTGCTTCATCGATGGCCCATGCCGTCATGATGGACCGTGCTTTTCCGTGGGCCGCTTCTTCGTGAACTTTCACAGCGGTGATTACTGCGTCGTTGAGTTCCGGGTGTTGCTGCTCAACAAGGCGAGCAGTCTCCGAGGCGGTCGGTGAATCCAGTCTCCAGCGCGTCCACATTAGTCCGACAATGGTCATCACCAACAGCCCCATCATCGGCAGCGACAAGATTCCTGCCGACGGCGGTAACATGAGCGCAAGAGCGATCCCGGGGCCAAGGAGCATAACCCAGCAAAGTGCCTGGCGACGAAGGAGTCGCAGGAGATAAAGTCGACGAGCGACCATCTGCAGGCTGCTTTCCAGAAATGTTCCTGTCATGACAGTTTCCTTTGCTGGTCAGGCCGGATCATCCGGCGGCTTCCAGTTGCTGGCGTTTTTTGTCAATGGCCGAAGCCCACAGCGATTCCACCACCAGCAGGCTGAGCCCCACCAGCAGGCAGATCCGCCACCACTGTTGTTGTTTCTCAATTTCCGTTGCGTTCTTCTGCCCCATATCTGCTGCGGCACTCCCTTCCTGATCCGCATCTTCAGCGTCTGTCTGCTTTAATGTTCCAATGCCAAACGCTTCCAACTGACCGTCGGGAAGTCGTTCCGTTCGGGACTCAGCACTCGACAAAGAAGCAATCATGGCGATTGACGCCGGTTCACCGTCAACAATTCCAGTGATCTGATATCTGCCAGGCTCCGTCAGGCGGAACGATGCCTGCAGGAGTGCCTCCGGTGAGTCGACGGTGTCTGTTCTGCCGGAGGATTCCTGATTCTCTGTGAGTACCTGCGCCGCAGTGACCGTCGTTTCGTCCGGCAGGATCATGGTCCACTCTGCGGACGCAACCAGTTCACCGGGGCGAATTGTGTCGCCCGTGGACTGCATGATCTGATCACTGTTGACCGGACTGGCCAGAGTCAGCAACCTGGTCAGGAGTGCTGGAAAACGGCTTGAGAGTGCCAGCTGGCTGTCAGAGGGGTGCCACCCGGTGGCCATCACAAGAACCGAGCCGGAGTCGCCACTGCGAGTATCCACGATGGCTGGCAGGCCGGTGTCAAATTTTGCAATGACCTCCCAATCGCCTTTGGAACTGTCTTCCCGAGGAAAGTCCAGATTTCGATGTTTCCAGAACTGAATCCCGGAGAAGTCAGAGAATCGCGCCTCGGAAAACATGGAGAACAGGGGGTGACCGAAATCAACCTGACCGAGCATGGCGTATTCATCAACGTCCGCTTCTGTGACTGTCACTCCATCCGGCAACAGCGTCGAAACGGACTCAACTGTCTTCACATCGGGCGCTGCAACAAGCACAGTCCCGGCTCGATCCAGCAGGCCCTTCAATGAAGCAAGCAGGCCCTCCGGAACGTCTGCTGTACACACCACGAGGCGAACGTCATCTGGTACAGGCAGCAGAACTCCATCTTCTTTCAAGAGATCCACTACTTCGACATCTCGTTCCTGATTCCCATCCAGGACTCGCTGCAGGTAATACCGCATGGATTCCGGGTCATTGACGTTTACCGGGCCAACATGTCCGACGCGAACAATGGGATTCTCCACAGCCGGCAGTTCGATCAGATTATCAAAGTCCTGTTCGTCGCCCGAGAGTTCAATCCCGGAGACGATCGCCTTGCTCTGTGGATCAGTTGCAGGCAGCAGAATCGTTCGCCGCTGACCGGGAGCCACCGAAACACTGACCGCCTGTCCGACGTTATTCCCCTGAGCGTCAAAAGGCTGAAGCTTGAATTCCTGCTGAACCGAATCGCCTGCACTGGTCACACGTATTCGAGTCCGGTCCAGTCTTCGATCACGAACGAAGCTGATCCCCGCATTGCCCTTTGATTCCGGCTCAATAATGTTCAGGTCGACTTCAACATTGTCGGGCCAGTCGCCTGACTTGAGTGCATCGAGATTGCTGCCTCGCTGGAAGTCAGTGATTACGACGAGTCGACGAGTGCTGACAGTGCCGGACTCTCGAGACTCCTGAGAAAGCGCTTCCCCTGCCAGACGCATGGCGGTTCCGGTATCTGTTCCCATCTGGTCCGGTACGTAGTTATCGACAACACCTTCGATCAATGCGCCACGCTCAGCGTCTGTTGACGTTTGCCATTTCTCTCGTGAAATCACCGTCCGAATGATGTCGGAATATTGAATGACCGTCAGCTGGTCGGTTGAATCAAGCTCAGCGACCACGTTGCGAACTGTCTCCGGAATCTGGTCCACGATTCCGGATCGGCCCATGCTGGCACTGGTGTCCAGCAGAATGGTGACTGCTTCACCGGCACCTTTTTGCTGGTCAAGCGGGATGATTGCTTCCCAATAGGGGCGGCCAAACGCAGCCCCGATGATCAGCACCGCGATGATTCGCAGCAGCATCAACGGCCAGTGTTCGATCTTCGACCGTTTTGTCATCTTTGGCTGAGACGGTTTCAGAAACCGTACCAGGCTGAACGGCATGTCCTTCGTGGGAGCACGCCGCAGCATATGCAACGCTATTGGAATCGCGGCGGCAGCTGCACCAACTACCGCAAAGACCGGAAACAGGAACTGCATCAACGCACCTCCCGCGTGTCATACATTCGTGGGCTGAACGCGATCATCGTCGAGCCCTCCGAGCATGCAGGAATTCGGACAAAGCCAGCTCCAGTGGTTCATCCGTTGCCAGCCTGACGAAGGCAGCTCCCATTTTCTCACAGGCCTTCTGGACGGCCGCGTTGTGTTCAGCCACCTGTTTGCGAAATGACTGCCCGGTATCCTGCGGATTGGCATAGACCTTTTGCCCTGTCTCGAGGTCTTCAAACAGTCGAGGTCCGTCAATTTCCAGATTGAGTTCTACCGGGTCAAGAATCTGGAACACAACGACGTCGTGGCCACAACCGCGCAGCAGCTTGAGCCCCGCTTCGAACTGCTCAACAGGCGCCAGTAGGTCCGAAATCAGGACAACGAAGCCTCGCTTGTTGAGTCGCCGTGCCGCGTGTTCGAGCGCCTGCTCGGGATTCGTATCTTTTCCTGAGGTCTGTTCTTCCAGAGTCACCATGAGGCGTCGCAGCTGGCCTGGCCGATAGCGTGCCGGGATGACGGTCCGGACACGTTCATCAAACAGAGACAGACCGACAGCATCTCCCTGGCGATTGAGCATCCACGCCAGAGCAGCTGCAATCGTCCGGCCATAGTCATGTTTGGTGTACTCAAGAGAGCCAAACGCCATTGAGCGGCTGAAGTCCGCCACGATATAACAGCGAAGGTTGGTTTCGTCTTCAAACAGACGGATGTAACTGCGGTCCGTCCGAGCGTAGAGTTTCCAGTCGATGAACCGAGGGTCATCGCCTTGGGTGTACTGGCGGTATTCGGAGAACTCTACCGAGAACCCGTGCCTGGGGCTCTTGTTGAGGCCCGTTCGAAAGCCATCAACAATCACCTTGGCGCGCAGGTCGAGCGACTTGATGCTCATTACAACCCGCGGATCCATGAATGACGAGGAACTGCCGGCTGACTCTGTTGTCGCCGTCGGAGTGCTCATGTCAGGCAACCGCCTCCTGCTTTGGGTGCTCAACATGATCGAGCAGCCGATCAATCAGATGCTCGGTAGTGACGCCTTCGGCCTCTGCCCTGTAGTTGGGAAGAATACGATGGCGAAGAACGGGTTTTGCGAGTGCCTGAATGTCTGCCGTGGAAACGTATGGTCGGCCATCAAGGAGTGCTCGTGCCTTACCGCCCAGGACAAGATTCTGCCCGGCCCGCAATCCGGCTCCCCATGAGACCAAATCACTAATCCAGTCCGGAGCACCCGGCTGACCTGGCCGTGAAGCCATGGCCAGTCGGACCGCATACCGCACGACTTCATCCGCGATAGGAACACGCTGGACAACCTGATTTAACTCAGACACAACTGATCCATCGAACAGTTGCTTCACTGCAGCCGGTCGTTTGGATGTGGTCTGCTGAACAACGGCCACTTCATCGTCTTCCGGCAGGTAGTCGATCATGACATTGAACATGAACCGGTCCAGTTGCGCTTCGGGCAGTGGGTAGGTTCCTTCCATTTCGATTGGGTTCTGAGTCGCAAGGACAAAGAAGGGTTCCTCAAGTTTGCGGATGACTCCGGCAGCTGTGACCTGATGCTCCTGCATGGCTTCCAGCAGCGCTGACTGAGTCTTGGGAGGCGTACGGTTGATTTCGTCTGCCAGCAGGACGTTGGCAAAGATCGGCCCCGGAATAAACCGCATCCGCCGCTGGCCATTCTCCTCTTCGAGTACTTCGGTGCCTGTAATGTCAGCGGGCATCAGGTCCGGAGTAAACTGAATACGGTTGAAGTTCAGGTCAAAGAGCTGAGCGATCGAATTGACGAGCAGCGTCTTGGCCAGTCCGGGAGCCCCTGTAATCAGACAGTGTCCGCCTGCCAGCAGAGAAATCAGGAGCTGTTCGACGACATCCTTCTGGCCAATGATGACCCGTGACAATTCTGAGTCGATGTCAGCGCGAAGTGATCGCAGCTGACGAATCAGCTCTCGCTCTCGCTCAATCGTCAATTCGGTCGGCCCGGTGTCGCCTGCTGTCGACGCATCGTCGCCCACGAACTCCAGTTCCACGTCGTTTTCTGGTTCACTCATTCTGTACTTTCAGGTCCTCAGTGAGTCATTGCGTAAAAGACGATGTTGATTCCGAGCGGATAGGCTTTCTTCTCAGAGAACTCTTTGAAGTACCACGGGTCTTCGCCCTCCCGTTCCCAGCCGTCACCCAGGTCTGTGTTGTGACAGATAATGGCCATCAGCCTTCCATTGTCATCGTGAACGCCCATGTAGTGAGGGTCTCGGGTGTCCGGACCGCGTTCCCATGTGATCAGTCTACCGGTTGCATCGGTGTAGTTCGGGTGTGCGTGTCCGATCGCAGGAATCTGAGGCTTCTCCTTCAGATCGTAGACACAGTGAAAGATCGGATGTTCCAGTGGCAGCTCAGTCGCTTCCCTTTTGGGGAACACGCGTTTGAATTCAGACAGGAAGTGGTCGAGCTCATACTGCCCCCAGAAGTCGTCGACCATCAGAAAGCCGCCGTTCAACAGGTAGCTGCGCAGCGCGGTGGCTTCTGCTTCACTGAAGTAGATATCCCCAGGCTCGATCATGTAGATGAATGGATGATCGAAGAGCTTTGGGTCGGTCAGCTCCAGGATGACTCCGTCCGGATTCGTGTGGAGTGACGTCAGCTGCTGAAGGCGGAATGAAAAGTTGAGGTCCGCATCCGGATAGTCTGTCGCCCATTTGTAATGCTGATTGTAGCTGCTGAACTGAATCCGACAGAAGGTGAAGACGTCTTCTCTAAACTTCTCGTCCAGCTTCCAGTCCGGGATGCCTCTTCGACTTGGCCTTCCGTCTGCGCCAATGAGCTCACCGCCGCGGCGTCCGAATCGGCGAGGCCCCCCAAACCGGCCACCAAACTGAGCGGCCGCCATCGTGGTGACAAGAAGAGTCAGCGCCGAAGCAACAACGATCAGTCGTTTCATGGAATTCCTTCCTGGCCCAGTTCCAAAACCGATGTTGCGTTTCAGGACTCTGGGGTGCTGACTCTGGATTTTAAATTTCGGACGTGGCAGTGTCCCACATCGTGACTGGCGTTGCTACTGCGATTCACGACGGGGAGCAGAACCGGTAGAGCGTCCACTATACCGACGGCTTCCACCGCGCGCCCAGGATTGAATAGATTGAAGACGGAAGCGGACGAGTTTCTGTCAGGAAAACGTAACAATTCGTGTACATCAGCACGCACAACGCGTACATCCACGTGTGGGCTCAACCCCGACAGTTAAGTTGGGGGTCGGAGAATCTGCTTAACCGCAATGTCAAAGCGCCAGTTGACTGCGAAGCCTTTGTTTCGCTGCTATCATCCGGCTGTCACACCACGCGGAAAGGATCGGCAGTGCCAGTACGAATGCAGCTGAATCGGGTCATTACGTCCGACCTGAATGATCAGCGCGCCATCTATCTCAAAGAGGTTGAAGGCTCGCGGCGATTCGCGATTCTGATTGGAGAATTTGAAGCCAGCATTATTAACCGGCGTCTTCTGGAAGAGTCTCCCTACCGACCGCTGACTCATGACCTGTTGAAGAACACAATCGACATCCTGGGCGGAACTCCGGTCGAGGTTGTGATTACGGAAATGTCGGACAACACCTATTACGCGATCCTGAAGGTGTCTCGTGACGACGCCATCATCGAAATTGACTGCCGCCCAAGCGACGCAGTGGCTCTGTCGATTCACTACGATCCGCCACTGCCGATCTATGTGGCAGAAGACGTGCTTGAACAGGTCTGCTGAGTTGTTGAGTTGCAGCCAGCGCCCGCGGCTTTGCATTGTCGTCACCTGGCGACTCTCCCAGTCAGCGTCAGGACAGTCAGCGCCAGAACATGCCCCGGTTCCGGGATGGTCGTTTGGCTGAAAACTGTGGTGTCGATAGTTTTTCACTCCGTGGTGACGCAGGAAAAGTCGACTTCGAGGACGGGACCGTTTCATGGAACGACACTCTGGAAGTTGCAGTGTCGATCAACGACCTGAGTATGACACCGATACCAACGGTGATCTCATCGATGGCACCGGAGACCGGTAACAGGAATCGCGCATCTGCGGGAACTGGCGTGGACATGGGCTGTTGCAACTCCACTGCTGTCGATGCTTCGCGCCTGACACAAGCCGACCTCGCGACGCGCAGCGAATTGGCCTCTGAGCCTTGTGGCTGGCAGGCGCTCATTTCCTTCTGAATTAGCTGAAAACCGGACCACGCGCAGTGACTCTTAACTGGTCAACTGACAGAATTTCAGGCGGTTTAGAGACACGACACCCAGCTCGCTGGGTTAGTCACCATCGCGGCCAATGCACTGATTCGACATCCCATGCAAAAACTCATCGCACTTATTGCACTCACCGCCTGCTGCCACGCTGCAGAGCCTGTGCGCGTCTTCATCTTCGCTGGTCAGTCCAATATGGTGGGCAGCGATTCGAAGGTTCAGGACATCAAACGGTTCCCTCCGTTCCGCGGCCTCGAAGCACCACAAAAGGGCGTTCGATTCAGTTACTGCATCGGACGCAATGAGAAGACTCAGTCAGAAGGCTGGACCGACCTGCTGCCGGTCAACAATATCGTTGGCCCGGAGCTGAGTTTTGCTCGTGAAGTCACACGGCGCATTGACGCTCCAATTGCCATCATCAAGGTTGCCGCCGGAGGGACTCACCTTGGCGGCGACTGGAATCCGGAAGAGCCCGAGGGCTTCAAAATGTATCCGCTGGCTCTCAAGACGATTCGTGAATCGTTGAAACAGCTGGACGACGAAGGTGTTGACTACCGTCTGGAAGGATTCATGTGGCATCAGGGTGAGAACGACATGTTCAACGAGGAATACAAACAGTCGTACGGAAAGAATCTGGCGGCGTTTCTGGCTCGGTGGCGCAGGGATCTGAATGCACCTCAACTTCGATTCTACATCGGTGAACTCTGTACCAAGACGATCTGGGGCATGGACCTGCGGCCTCGGATGTACGCCATTAGCCTTGGACAGAAGGAGGTCTGTAACAACGATCCTCTTGCTCAGTATATCTCCACGTCTCATGTCGGTGTTGAAATCGGGGGCGGAGTTGGCCTGCACTATCACTACGGAACACTGGGACAGCTGGAACACGGGCACAACTACGCGAATGCTTATCTCAAAAATGTCGGCATCGACACGGCGCCCAAATCGAACACTCTCGAATGGCCCTATAAGAAGGGTTCAAAGATCAAACTTCTTGTGCTGGCCGGTCATCGCAACATGGAGGGCGAACGAGCGTTTGTTCAGGAACTCAAGGACGTGCATCCGAAGCTGCTGAAGGCTCAGCCGATTCCTTATCACTACAGCATCGGTGGTGGCTACCAGTCATCATCTGGCTGGGAACCGCTGCGTCCGGCGGGTTACTACGACACCTTCGGCCCGGAAGTCAGTCTTGGCGAGGCTCTCAGACGATCCGATTTTGGAAACTTTGCCATTGCCAAGTTCACCCATAGTGGAACCCAGATGAATGACTGGACACGCGAAGGCAGTATGGCCAAAACGCGCCACATCTATCCGGCTTTCATTCAGTATGTGAAAGACAGGATTCAGGACCTTGAAGAACGCGGGCACGAGGTTGAACTGACCGGGATCTGCTACCACGTCGGCGAGAATGAAATGTCGATGCCGCATTATCGACGAGACGCCGCCATGTGGATGAAGGACCTGATTGTTTCTTCCAGAAAGGACCTCGGTCAGCCCTCACTCCGATGGTTCGTGACTCAGCAGCCTCCCACTGACCATGAACGCGTGAATAATTTTGATGTCGTCAGTGCGGTGCGGAAAGTTGCAGCAGCGGACCCGAACACTCACCATCTGCTGTTCACGGATTTTCCGGAGCAACCAAAGCAACTCGTGTTAAACACAGAGGCGATTCTGGCTCTCGGACGCGCTCAGGCTCATTTCATCACAGCAGCTCCACCTGCAGAGACCGTCATGACATCTTCCCTCACCGATCAACAGATTGCAGACTTCGCAGGCCTTGCCTTCAAGGGACTCTTTCAGGAGTTCCCCAACAAACCCTCAAACGTCATGGCTTCAGCTGAGGACGTACGGTCTCCCCAACAGATGCACCCGGTCTTTTATGGCAACTTTGACTGGCACTCTTCCGTTCACGGCCACTGGATGCTGGTGCGGCTGCTGAAGCTCTCTCCGGATGCTCCGGTCGCAGCACGAATTCGGGATGTCCTCAACCAGCAGCTCACAGCCCAGAAACTAAAACAGGAAACAGAATATTTCCAGCAGAAACACAATCGTAGTTTCGAACGCATGTATGGCTGGGCATGGCTGTTGCAGCTTGTCAGAGAGGTTCACTCCTTTGATGACGCAGACGCAGGAACCTGGCGAGCCAACCTGAAGCCTCTGGAAGAGGTAATCGTCTCGAATGCAAAAACCTACCTGCCAAAACTCTCCTTTCCGATTCGTGTAGGGACACACACGGATACCGGATTTGCGCTCGGGATGGCTCTGGACTATGCGCGAACGATTGGTGATCAGGACTTTGAATCGCTGATCATTAAGAAAGCGAAAGAGTTCTATCTGAATGACAAAGACTATCCGGCGCACTACGAACCCTCCGGGCACGACTTCTTTTCGTCCGGATTCAATGAAGCGGATTTGATGAGAAGAGTGCTGAGCCGGGAGGAGTTCTCAGAATGGCTCGACGCGTTTCTGCCGGATCTCAGGAGTGACCGTCTCGGCAGCATGACTGTTCCCGTGGAAGTCCCGGACACGGCGGATGGACATCTCGTGCACCTTGCCGGTCTCGATCTGTCACGCGCATGGACGATCAACGGAATTCTGCATGCGTTGCCGGACAATGATCCTCGACGAATGGTGCTGCAGAGCAAACTGGAACCTCACATGAAGGCCGGGCTCAGTTATGTCCTGAGCGGTCATTATGAAGGCGAACACTGGCTGGCAACGTTCGCTGTTTATCAGATGACGAACAGCGGGCTCGAAGTGAAGCAGGCGAGAGGCGACGAGTCAGTCAGTTTTAGAAGCCCATAGCGCCGGAAAGGGACAGCGTTGCTGTGCATGCGGTGCCGGCCCTCGCACCGGTCTACACTTCGGAATCCGAGCTTAGGCCATTAGCCCGGTCTCAGAATAATGAGGTGATTGTCTGAGGTGCGTTCTCGCAGTTCCGCACGACGGACTTCCAGTCCGTGACATCCAGTCGCCCTACAGCTCTGGTTGCCATGTCCTGATCTGGAACACGTGCACGATCGGTACAGGATCGTACCGGTTCTCCTTCAGCGTTCCGCCATTTACTTCCACCAGTTAAATAAGGTTACGCTGAGGATCGTAAGCAAGGCCACCAATATCTCGACCGCATTGCTGATACATGAACCGGTCAATGCTTCCGCCGGGAGTATTGGAATCCCACCGATACCACGGATTGGAGTTGGGGACGCCGCGATTGCTGGCCTGAATCAGACTCCCCGGTGCATAGAACAGCATTTGTACTTCGTACGAGTCACCGTGGTATCCCTTATCCGGATAGCAATCGGTTGGACGTGCTTCGCCGTAGTAGACGGGTCCATGAGCTTTTCGACCAACAAACACAATGGAGTGCCTGCCGGCAAGGGCGAGCCATGCTGCTCCCATCCAGCGATCCATCGGATGATGTGCCGGTGCTTCCCGATCCATCGGATACCACAGCAGAGGCAGCGCATTCAGATTTGCACCTGAGCGAGTTGATTCATTGGGGCAGGGAAAGGCGAACAGTGCGGGCCCCTGGCTGGAGTACATTCGGCCTGTCGAAATCTGAAGTCCCGACATCAGTCGCCGACCGCCAAGGACCTCATCTGCCAGGGCCTGAGGGATGCGGCACATGTAACCAGCGTGTTTGTAACTGTGCCAGCGATCCTGTCCGCTGTTACGCGGGCCAAGGTGCCAGAGCCCTTCGACATCAGGATTACTGAGGTCGAGGCTGCTGCTTCCGTGGGACAGATAGTCCTCACCGGAAACGTTGTAGTATTTGTACATTGTCCAGTAGAGCCGGTCGCCGTCCACCTGCAGACCACCCAGTTTGAA
>CAJWGB010000185.1 GCA_913031625.1 uncultured Planctomycetaceae bacterium
TGTCCGGAGACCCGACTGGGTGAGTAAGGCCACGTGCGGGACTGGCTATTGAAACGGCAGCTTGGGTTTGGTCCGCATCAGGCTGATCCCCTTAAGAATTTCGCCGGCCGCGTTGGCGTATTTTTTCTCATCCTTACGGGCATGAGAAAACAGCAGTGAGAACTGTCGCCCGCCCGCTTCGGAGCACAGGAAGTAGTCCCAGACAATGACCTCACCGCCGGCATCGCCAACGGCCTGGACGTGACGCACACGCCATTGTTTGTCGTCCCGAATCGTCTCCTGGTTGACCACACTCCCTTTGCTTTCTGCGACCAGTGTCTTTACGTTGTCGAGGAACTCGGCATCTGAGGTGTGCTCACCGGGCGGAACAGTGATTGCCCGCGTCAGGTTACACTGCGAAATCAGTTCGCCGTCCTTCAACTGTCGCAGGAGAATCGTCTGTCCAGCTTCGTGGAAAACGTGCCAGTCCCGACCAACTTTCATTTGCAACTGGACGGGCGTGCGAACGACCAGTCGACGTTGGGCATCCGTCGCCATTACCGCCGTGACGGGCTTGTCTGTTCGTCTGGTTGGTTTCTGGGTCCATTGAACTTCGATTGTGACGTCGAGCCCCGGACTGACCGGACCGGGAGAACGTTTCTCTTTCTGAGTGACTTTGAGTTCCGAAATGATCCGCGTTTCGCGGTTGATGGTGAACTCACCCGCAAACGAGAGCGTGGATCCTGAACCATCCACAGCGCCTTCCGCCTTGCCCTGAAAGGAAACCACGAGCTTCTCTCTGCTCTCCTCCTTTAACGTACAGACGACGGATTGTTCAGCGACTGCCTGCAATCCCGAGAGCATGGGGACCACCCACGAATCCGTGTTCCAACTCTTGGCCTCGACCGCAGCGATGGACGGTGGTGCAAGGGAATCTGTCGCCAGCACATCAAACGGCATCTGGATCAGATCGAGTTCACGACGCGGTAGAAGATAGGTGGGTGAGACCTGTTCCAGACCAGTGTGACTTCCAAAGATGTGCAGGAACCGGTACGGACGTGACAGAGTGAGTCGCGTGCGATGATCTTTGGCGACGACTGTTTCTGTTTCCGCCAACTGGAATTCTCGTACGGCTCGTATTGCCATCGGACCGCCAACATCAGTGGGAAATCGGTGCGTGGCAAAACGGAACTTACCGGAAGACTCCAACGGGAGTGTGATCGGGCCATTGGGAGAGGGAGCCGAGATTGTGCCCTTAATTTTAAGAGCATAATCAACGTCTGTGGACGCCGAGGAATCGACGATTGATTCATCGGCCCGCACGCAGTGTCCGAACACCGTGAAGGCACAGATGATTGTCAGCAGGAAACGAGCGGCGATCATTTTGGCGAACTCCGTGATGGTGGAACGGAGGACGATACACCGTGGTCCTCTCAGGCCGCCAGATTGATTCGCAGGGAGTCCGACGGCGTTTTTCTGGCTCCGCCAGTGCGAGATGTCGCTACGTTCTCCGGAGCGTGGCCCGGTCATGAGGGAAGTCCGTCTGGTGACGGCAGTTACATTACGCGACGCTGGCGGACGGCTCACTGTCCGCAGTTTCTGCAGCCAGATCTCGAGCGGCCGTGCAGATCCCTTCTGCATCCAGTCCAAGGCTTGCCAGAAGTTCCCCGCGTCCGCCATGTTCGACAAACTCATCGGGAATCGCGAGGACTCGGATACGGTCTGTCGCTGCTCCGATGCGATTCGCGGCCTCCAGGACGGCACTGCCGAATCCGCCATTATGAGCGTTCTCTTCAACGGTGATTACAAAACCGGTCTGGACGGCCTTGCGAATCACTTCTTCATCAACCGGCTTCACAAACCGAGCGTTCACAACGCCGACGCTTAGTCCTGAGTCTGTCAGCTTCTCAGCGGCTTTGACTGCGTCCGGCAACAGAGCTCCACAGGCCAGGATGTTGCCATCCGTTCCCCACGAAATTACTTCTGATCGCCCGAGTTCGACAGCGGCCACTTCGCGTTCCACCTGCTCGGCGTTGGTTTTGGGATAACGGAGGGAGGAAGGGCCGTCGAGTGTCAGGGCGAAGTCCAGCATTGGCTGGATGTCCAGTTCATCACCAGGGGCCATCACGACCATGTTCGGGAAGATTCGCATGTACGAATTGTCGAACACTCCGTGGTGGGTGGGACCATCCGGTCCGCAAAGGCCGGCACGGTCCATGCAGAAAATGACAGGCAGATTCTGGAGGGCGACCTCCTGGAAAATCTGGTCGAAACTTCGCTGCAGGAATGTGCTGTAAATGTCGACGATTGGTCGCATGCCACTCTTGGCCATCCCGCCGGCAAATGCGACCGCATGCCCTTCGCAGATTCCGGTGTCAAAGAATCGTTCGGCAAAGTCGCCGCGGATCTTTCCAAGCTTGTTCCCCGCACACATAGCAGCCGTCAGGACGCAAACACGTTCGTCCTTTTTCATCGCTTCGTAAATCGCGTCAGAAACGATGTTTGTGTAAGCGACCGAAGAGTCTGCATTGACCGGGACGATCTCGTTGTTTTCGTCGCGGCAGAATGGCGCCGGTGTGTGGAATTTTACCGGGTCCTGCTGAGCCGGCTCGAATCCGTGCCCTTTGTCCGTAAAGACGTGCAGCAGGACGGGACCCTTCACGTCCCTGACCATCGTCAGGTAACGCTGCAGTGATTCGATATCGTGTCCGTCAACGGGGCCGATGTATCGGAATCCCATCTCTTCAAACAGCATACCGCCGTGGAAGAACGTCTTGAGCGCTTCCTTAAACTGGCCAAGCATGTGTTCCATCGGTTCTCCGACGACCGGGAGCTTGTTCAGCAGCCAGGACACATCGCGTTTCATGCCATTGTAGAAGGGAGCCACTCGTGCCTTGTCCAGATAACTGGCGATGCCCCCGACGCGCGGGCAGATGCCCATCTTGTTGTCGTTGAGGATGACGAGCAGGTCTTTCTCGAGACCGGCCGCATTATTCATCGCTTCAAAGACAATGCCCGATGGGAGAGCGCCGTCACCGATGACTGCGACTGACCTGCGGTTCTCTTCGGTGAACAGCAGGTCATCTGCTGCTTTCAGGCCAAGGACTGTGGATACACTTGATCCGGCATGCCCGGTCACAAACAGGTCGTAGTCGCTCTCAACGGGATTGGGGTATCCCATGAGTCCACCACGTCGGCGAATCGTCTGGATCTCGGGGAATCTTCCTGTCACCAGTTTGTGCGGATAGATCTGATGCCCCGTGTCCCAGATCAGTCGATCTTTTGAGAAGTCGAAGACTGAGTGCAGCGCAATACACAACTCGACGACGCCAAGGTTACTGGCAAAGTGAGCCGCGCGGTCCTCCACGATTGTCAACAGCGCTTCCCGGATCTCATCGGCCAACTGCACTTTCTGTGCGCCGGTCATCCCTTTGAGTTGTTCCGGTGATTTTAATTCACTGAGAATCTCGAATGACATCAGTGATCTCTCTCCACGATGAACCGGGCCAGTTGACGCAGTACGTCGGCGCGATCGTCAAAAATGTCCAGAGCGACGCACGCTTCATCCACCAGAGTGATCGCCTTTTGGCGACTGGCATCAATTCCGATCAATGACGGATACGTGAGTTTGCCCAGTTCGTTGTCTCGCCCTGTTTCCTTACCGAGTCGTTCGTCACTACCAGTGACATCCAGAAGATCATCGGCAATCTGAAACGCCAGTCCGATATTCTGACCGAACTTTTTCAGACGTTCTCGTTCATCCGCAGTCGCTGAAGCCACCGCACTGCCCAGTTCCAGTGCGGCAGTCATCAATGCCCCGGTTTTCATTTTATGAATTTGAATCAGTTGTTCTACGCGAAACGAGTCATTCGTGCTGGCGGGATTCCTCGAATCCTCCGGCTTCAGTGTTCCGTTAACCGTTGTTTCGACCGACGGCAAACCCGAATTCCGTCCGGAATCGCCACTCCGCGGCGAATTCTGCAGGTTGACGCCCACTTCCGGGCCAGCCGGGAACGCGCCGCGTTCTGCCTCAAGATCGAGTATCTGCCCTCCCACCATTCCGGGCCCTCCTGACGCGGACGACAGAATTCGGACGCAGTCAATCGCGATCGCTGGCCCAACGGGAGCGTTGCCAAGAGTCTCAAATGCCAATGTTTGAAGCGCATCGCCTGCCAGAGTCGCCAGAGCATCACCAAAAACGCGGTGACTGGTGGGCCGCCCTCGCCGCAGGTCATCGTCGTCCATGCATGGCAGGTCATCATGGATCAGCGAATATGTGTGGATCATTTCCACTGCGTGTGCGGCCGGTAGAGCGTCTTTCTGATTGCCACCACAGATCTGGCAGCCCATCAGCACGAGGGCCGGGCGAAGCCGCTTGCCACCAGCCATCAAACTGTAAGAAATGGCGCGTCGCAGCGCATCGGGCCACGGCTGTTGCTCCAGAAGTTCTGCCAGCGACGTGTCAACGAGGTCCCGCAGTTCTTTGAAGCGGGCGGAAAACGATTCTGAGTCCATACCAGTCACGGTTCGAGAAATTGTGCTCGCGAATAGTGACAGCCATGGCCTGAAAATGCCATCATGCAGGCTCTTATGGGAGGCAATTCCGAATCTCGGGTTCAAGGCTCCCAAACCTGTCAACAATTCCTGCCACAGAGCTCATCGTGACAGCTTCTTCATCCGCATGGATTCCCGCCGAACCGTCCGTCGATGCCATTCGTTCAGCATGGGAACGCCCACTCGACTCTCTGGCTGCGGCCGAAGTGCCAGCGCTCATCATTCGGCAGGCGTGGTCGCCAGAGAAATGCGCTGCCCTCGTGCGAAAGATGGTCGAAAAGGAACTGCTCTACGATCCAAATCAGCCGATCCCTGAAAAGTTCATCCAGGCGTCGATTCCGGAGGGCTACTTTCGTGAAGGAAAGAGCGGCGAAGCATCCCAGGCATGGGACGCTGAAGTCATCAAAAGCCGTGCTCGTCGGCGAATCGATATTGGGACCAGCCTCGGCTATCGCGGTTCCAGCCAGCGAGATTTCTTCGCCCACAGTGAAGAGACCTTTGCGACGTTCGATGACCTGTTCTCTGATGGTGACAGCCCGGTCGATGTGCTTTATCAGGGACTGACGGATCTCTCAGTCGACAAACAGGCAGTCACTGCATACGAACCGGACGGGCGACGTTACGGCCCGGCAATCATTCGTGCACATTACGGCGGCTACACTTACGCCCCCCATTTTGACTCCGTCCGTCTGCGCGAAAAGCGTGATGATTATCAGGTGTTTCATTTTGAGCATCAGTTCGCAGGAGTGCTTGTGCTGCAGAATACTCAACTAGGCGACCAGTCCGCGCAATGTGTTCTGCATCACTGCCTGTGGGAACCGGAGGTTGATCCCTGGCTCAGGAAACGCCGGTTTCCGGAATACGCTGCTGAAAACAATATCTCCAACGTGGAGGTCGTCCTCGAACCCGGCGACCTGTACTTCTTCAACACTCGGTGCATCCATGAAGTGCCGGGTGTTGCCGGCGATCTGCCGCGGATCGTACTGGCCACATTCATCGGGTACAGCAGCGACCGGAACGAGATTTTTGTCTGGTCGTGAGAGGTAGCTGACGGTTCATCTTGGGTCGCTTCGGGTGGGAGCGGTCGGGAGACCGTCCCACAATATGGCGAGACCGTCCCGCAACCCGGTGATCTGACCTGGTGAGCCGCGACGCGTAAGCGGCCGGGTTGCAGTTGTTCTGGTAAATGCTGTCAACAATGCTCTGAATGTGTGCGGGACTTTGCTCTGAATTGCGTTTCCCTTAATGAATGCAGTTCACGAAGGTTGGTCATGCAAACTCCCTATGCGCTATTCATGACATGGACAGTCTATGGCACTCACCTCCCCGGAGACGCTTCTGGTTGGAGGCATAGAACTCACGGGCCGAAGTTGCCGCAGCCCATGCTCGCTGCGTGGCATCGCAATCGCCTGAAACATGAAGTGAATCTGCTCGACGAAGAGATGAGGAATGTCGTTAATCAGGCCCTTTGTGACATCATCGAGTTTCGGCAATGGGTTCTTTGGGCAGTCGCCGTACGTTCTAATCATGTCCACGTTGTATTGTCCGCACCGCGCTACACTCCCCGGCTTGTTCGCGACCAGTTGAAGGCAAAAGCCACGCTGGAATTGAGGAAGAAATATGTGATATGGATGGAGCGCCCTGTGTGGACTGCTGGAGGAGACATTCAGGTTCTGGATTCTGAATCGGATGTTGAAGCTTGCGCCAGGTATGTTGATGTTGCACAGGACCGCATGGGGCGAAAACCGTGATCGAGATTCGGGGCTCTTGCGCCGAACGGACAGGGCCCGGTGCCTTACGGCCGGCGGCTCACCGAGCAGGGCCCGGTGCCTTACGGCCCGCGGCTCACCCGGTTGTCACCAACTGCAGTACTACGTCATCATCCAGTTGTTTCGCCAGGATCGATGCCATCGAGAAGTCGCCAGCCTGGGTATGGACACTCGGGATACTCACAGTAAATGCACCTGCGGATGCAGCGGCACGTGTGCCTGCTTCACTATCCTCGAGGACCAGCATCCTCGACGGTTCCACGTCCAGTCGTGTCGCGGCAGTCAGATAGATCTCGGGATTCGGCTTACCTTCAGTGACGTCTTCCGCTGTCAGTGTCACCCGGAACCCGTCGAGCAGGTCGAAACGCCCGAGCATGTCGGTCATGTAGTCGCGCGGTGACGAGGTCGCCACAGCACGTGGCAGTCCGGAATTATCGATCCGATCCAGCAGAGGCAGCAGTCCGGGCATCAACGCGAGGTGGCCCGCAGCGATCTCCTGAAACAGCTCCCGCGTTTCTTCCTTGAGTGATTCGATCTCATCAGTAATTCCAGTGAGATCCTTCATTGCCTGGAAGGCTTCATTCGGGCGGCGACCCAGCATGGCATGATGAATCTCGGCCGTCATTTCGAGGCCGCGTCGTGCAAGCAGCTGCCTGCCGGACTCACTGAACACGTCTTCGGTGTTCAGCATCAATCCGTCGAGGTCAAACACGACTGCGCTGATGTCAGGCAGGCTCATGACGGCAGGCCTTCACCGCGATAACTCATGTCCAGCAATTCTATGGGGTGCAGTACCGGAATCGTGCGGTCAGGATTCTCTTTGCGAAGCTGAGCCTGCAGCTGCAGTGAACACCCGGCATTGCCGGACACAATCACGTCCGGGCTGACATCAAGCAGGTTACGGACTTTGCGTTGACCGAGTCGATCGGACATTTCCGGTTGAGTCAGGTTGTAACTGCCGGCGGCACCACAGCAGAGCTCCGGCTCGCCAATCTGTTTCACGGTCAGGCCCGGAATCTGTTGCAGCAGCGAAATTGGTTGAGTCTTGATCTGTTGAGCGTGCTGCAGGTGACACGCATCCTGGTACGCTGCGACGGCGCTGATGTTGCCGGTCGGGCTGCGAATTCCGAGTTCAGCAAGGAATTCTGAGACGTCTTTGAACCGACTCACGACACTCGTTGTGTCGACGCTGCCGGGTGCCAGTTCGTCGATGATGTGAGTGTAGTCCTTTAGCATCGACCCGCACCCGGCCACATTCACGATGATGGCATCCAGGCTCTCATCCTCAAACGCACTGACATTCTGCCGGATCAGTTCCACGGCTGGTTCTGATGCTCCGCTGTGATAATGGATGGCGCCACAACACTGCTGGCTTTGAGGGATCACGACATCGCAGCCGTTCTCCTGGAGTACTCGAGCGGTTGCCCAGTGGACCGGCCGAAACATGGCGTCCGCCACACACCCCAGGAATAACGCGACGCGTGCTCGACGTTCTCCTTTTGCCGACAGGAATTCGGGCAATGCTGGTTGGGCGGCGCCAAGCCAGGGCAATTGCTCCTGCATCCGTCGAAGTCGTTCCGGCAGCAGTCGAGTCAGCCCGATGTTTTGTGCCAGCCGATCGAGTCGGAGTGTCTGCATCCAGCGAGCCGGTTTCAGGGCAAGGTTCATCCATTTACGGTTTGGAAACAATCCGTACAGGAACCAGCGATGGAACCAGTCAGGCTTCGCCGGAGTCGCGGGGCGTTCCGGCGTTGCTGGGGATTCGGCCTGCATCTCCACACGAAACGGTTCCAGCAGTCTTCCGTACTGGACTCCGGACGGACACGCTGTTTCGCAGCTGCGGCAATCCAGACACAGATCCAGGTGTCCGCGAACTTTATCGGTTAACTCAAGGCGACCGTCGACCACCGAACGCATCAGGTAAATGCGACCTCGGGGGCTGTCGTTTTCGTCGCCGGTTTCCACATAGGTCGGACAGGCAGACGTGCACAGGCCACAATGCACGCAGTCGAGAAATCGTTCGTATGGAATCGACTGCCCGATGACTGGAAGTTGAGGAGTGTTTTCGTCACTCACGATTCGGCTCCTGACGGCTTCCAGTGAAAGACCGAATGTGGGTCAAAGGTGTTAAGGAGTCGCTGTGTCAAAGGCGTGTTCGAGCACGCCGGGTGGTCATGATCCCACGAAGTTACACTTCCTCCCAATTCCGCTGCCACTTCGATTGCGGCATCTCGTGGCTCACCGACTTCGGAGATGCGTGAAGGATAGAGGATGCCTGTGCCGGCATGGCCGACTGACACGCAACCTCGTTTCAACAGCATGCGCGCCGCGGTGGCAACCTGTGAGGGTAGCACACTGACTGCCGGACAGCTCCATCGATAGCCAAAGGAGGAACAATACTGCGCGATCGAATTCTGTTCGGTAGCAACTTCCTCTGCCTGACAGTCTGCCGTCAACTGCTCGATCTGCCAGTCACAGGAAGCATCCGCTCCTTCGACCCCGATTCTGAGTTCAGCGGTCCCCTCAGAAACAGCAAAGTCCAGAATTACGGGGGTCGCTTCCGTCGTGTTCAATCGCTCCAGAGCCTGCTGCAACTTGTTTGCGTCCGCGAACGTGAACACTGACAATCGGGAACTGACGGGCCGGGGTTTCAGCCGAAATGTCACCTGAGTGATCGCGGCCAGTGCTCCTCGACTTCCAGTCAACAGACGACACAGGTCATAGCCGGCAACATTTTTTACTACGCGGCCACCAGCGTGAAAGATCCTGCCCTGCCCGTCCACTGCCTCGATACCGATCACGTAGTCTCTCAGCGTCCCGTACCCAAACCTGCGCGGGCCACTTTCGTCACTTGCGATAACGGCTCCAATTCCCATCGCAGGATTGAAACAGTCAATCGGAAGTTGTTGCCCTTCTTCTGCCAGAATCCTGTTGAGTTCGCAGACATGCAGTCCTGCCTGAACTGTGATCGTCATGTCGCGTGCCGGATAGTCGACCACAGCTTTGTAGTCGTCCATGAGCAGTGAGGTCACTCTTCGCTGGACGGGAACGTCGGCGGGCACGACTCCACGCAGCTGAATCGCTGTGGAATTCTCAGCAGCGCTTTTGATCGCTCTGACGACCTCATCAACAGAGTTTGGTCGCAGCCATCCTTCCGGAGCAGCAGTGCTCGACATTACATCGCCGCCTTTCGACCAGGGTGACTGCGTTCGATGTGCTCCATACCACAGGCTCCCGCGGTAGGAAGCAGTTTGCCGGGGCTGCAGATTCCAGACGGATTGAAGGTCTTTCGCACATCCTCCATCACTTCCAGATCTGTTTCAGTAAACAGGCGATTCATAAAGCTGATCTTCTCAACACCGATGCCATGTTCCCCTGTGACACTTCCACCCAGTTCGATGCACTTCTCGAGGATCTCATCGCTGGCTTTCATGACACGCTGCACCTGTTCCGCGTTGCGTTCGTCGAACAGCAGGATCGGATGCAGGTTGCCGTCACCCGCATGAAAGACGTTCACCACGGCAATGTCATGTCGCTCACTGACTTCGGCGATGAATTTCAGAATCTGAGGCAACTGAGTGCGAGGGACGACTCCGTCCTGAGTGCAATAGCTGGGGCTGAGTCTTCCAATCGCTCCAAACGCCTGTTTGCGGCACTTCCAGAGCAAAGCACGCTCATCATCGGTCTGTGACAGTCGGACCTCGCGTGCACCGGTGTCTGTGCACAACTGAGTGATTGTCTGTGCTTCGTCGTCGACAGCGACCTCGAGACCATCGACTTCGATCAACAGAACGGCTTCAGCGTCGAGTGGAAAGCCGAATTGAAATGCTTCCTCAAGTGCTCCGACGATCCCTTTGTCCATCATCTCGAGGGCTGCGGGAACGATTCCGGCTCCGATGATGTTGCTGATTGCCTGGCTGCAGTCGTCCACGCTGTCGAAGATTGCCAGCATGGTGCGATACGCCGCCGGGTTTCTGGTGATCCGAACCCAGACTTTGGTCACCACTCCAAACGTCCCTTCGCTGCCAACGAACAGCCCGGTCATGTCAAAGTCATTCTGACGGCCGCAGGGGCCACCCAGTCGAACGATATCACCTTCCGTGTTAACGAATTCGACGCCAATGACATGATTGACTGTGACTCCGTATTTCAGCGTATGAGGTCCACCACTATTTGTGGCGACGTTCCCGCCAATCGTGCAGGCTCCCTGACTGGAAGGGTCTGGTGCATAGTGAAATCCGCTGCCAGCAAGCGCACGACTCAGATTCAGGTTCACGACCCCTGGTTCCACGATTGCAAACCGATCACGCAGGTTGATCTCCACAATCTGTCGCATTCGGGTCAGTGATATCATGACGCCGCCACCCACAGGCAGGCACCCACCTGCCAGGCTGGTCCCCGCTCCACGAGGGACAAACGGAACGGAATACTTCACGCACGCCTTAACAACGGCCGAGACTTCGGCCGCAGATTCGACGAACACGACGACATCCGGAACACTTTTCTCGACCACGTATCCGTCACACTCGTAGACCAGTAACTCGTCCTTTGAATCAAGGAGTCGTTCGGTGCCTACGATTTGAGCGAGCTCTCTCAGGAACTCAGGGGTCACAACACACGGTTCAGTCGTGCTCATGGTAATGCAGGCCTGCTTTCGAATCAGTAGTTGAAACCGTTCTTGCGGATGTGGACAAACGGATCGAATTCTTCCGGAGCCTGGTGGGCGGTCGCCGAGGTGATTTCGACCAGATAAATCACGTGGTCACCCGATTCGATGGCCCCCCGGACAGTTCCTTCCATCGATGCCATTGCAGCTTTCAGGAGCGGCAGGCCTGTCGTTCCCGTCTCTGTTTCTACATCGTCGAATGCGTTTTCGTCCGGTTCGAACCCTTTGCCGAAATGCTTGAACAGGACGCCATCCCCTTTCGCTACCTGATTGAGGGTGACTGCACTCCCATCAGTGAGCCACTCGTTCAGATACCGCGACTGATTCACGGCGACAGTGACCTGAGGGGGCTCGAAGGAAGCCTGCTGGACCCAGCTTGCCAGCATTCCCGTTTGCTGTCCCGAATCATTGCCAGCGACAAGGATGAAAACACCACTGGGGACCCGGCCCAGAATCGGGCCGATTGTTGATTCTTGTTCTTCAGATGCCATGGTTTCCTGCCTGATTAATTGGTGAATTTGATGATAGCGGAATCTCGAGCAGAGTGCTGGCGCCGGGCAGATACCTCTGCGGCAAACGTTGGTATTCCAGAATTCCCAACGACGTTCGGGCCTTTCGGGTTTCCACAGTTTGGTGTCCGCAGAGATGATCACTTTCGAACGCAGGCGTTTGAGATACGCCTCCCCTGGCAGCAGGAATTGCCCGAAAAGGGGCACTTGCTCCTTTTGACCGTCAGGTGCAGCAGGTATAAGACGTCTCTTGTTGGGCGTAAGAAGTGTCAGAACTTCGTTTTGCTCATTTTGCAGGCAACGGGCGACAATCAAGCTGGTTAAACAGACAGTCGATGGCTGACACGGTTATAGACGGAATTATCGGGGACAGTGTCCAGATGCAGGAGGTGTACGATGTGACGCGCAAGGTCGCGCCGTCATCGGCCACAGTTCTGCTGACGGGGGAGACCGGGACTGGCAAAGAGCTGATTGCTCGGGCACTCCATAATCTCAGCAACCGAGCCACCGGCCCGTTTATCCGGGTCAACTGCGGGGCCTTGTCTGAGAGTCTGCTTGAAAGTGAGCTGTTCGGTCACACCAAGGGGGCATTTACGAGTGCTCATGAGACGCGGACCGGCCGATTTGAGGCAGCGCACGGCGGCACCGTTTTTCTCGATGAAATCAACTCCGTTAGCTATCAGCTTCAGGTCAAGCTGCTGAGAGTGCTGCAGGAACAGGAATTCGAACGCGTCGGTGATACGCGCACGATTCGGGTCGACGTCCGTGTGATCGCCGCCACCAACGTCGACCTGCCGGACGAAGTTGTGGCCGGTCGGTTTCGTGAGGACCTGTATTACCGATTGAATGTGATCCCGATCTACCTTCCTGCTCTGCGGGAGCGTCCGGACGACATCCCAGCCCTCGTCAAATTCTTTGTGCGACGCTACGCCGAAGAAAATGAGATGTCGGTCGCTCGAGTAACCACGAGTGCACTGAACTTTCTGACTCAGTACGACTGGCCTGGCAATGTTCGCGAATTGCAGAACTACATCGAACGGGCACTCGTTCTGATGAGTCGTGGCGAAATTGATGTGGCGGACCTGCCACCTCACGTGCGAGGCCTGGCGCCGACAAAGATAGGGCGCGGTCCCGGCAACGATATCGGCTCGCTTTGCTCGTCATTGGTGAGTCTCGGGATTGCCTCCTGTGAGGAGGATGCCTCCGACGTGCATGCTCAGGTGGTGAGTCGCGTGGAACGCGAAGTGATTCTCCAGGTGCTGCGGCAGTGTCAGGGAGTGCAAACGCGAACGGCGTCACGTCTTGGCATTAATCGCAACACCCTGCACAAAAAGATTGAAGAATACGGTCTGCAGGACGAGTCGCGTTAGCTGCTGAGGGCGAGCGACCTCCTGCATATGGTGTTGTGGGATTCGTCAGAATTCCCCCCGCAACTGGACTGTTGGCCACGTCCACTGCCTCACAGTGAGGCCCGTCACGCTCGGGCGACAGGTTCTGGATGATCTCCTGGATACCTGAGTCGATACGCTGTCCAGCTGGATTGATCAGGTTGCTGCCAACGAAACGTCGGATCCGAATGTCAGCCCGCAATGTCAGCAAGTTCTCGATATTCCTCGAATGTCCTCGTCCACGTGACATTACCATTTCGTTGATTGAACCTCGCTGCAATCGTTTCCGCCTGCTTACGGAACCAGTGTCCAAGCTCTGCCGGATCATACCTGCCGTCATCTGAATAACAGTCCAGTTCCCTGGGGACCCTCAATCCAATTGACTGCGGACGCTCGCTGGCCAGCTTTTCAAAGAGCAAGCCAACCGGCGCGTAGAATCGCATCTGCAGTTCATCAGCGTGCGCGGTGACGGCCCACGGCAAGTGCCGATTGACCTGTTGGATCCCCTCCTCAAAGTTGCCCGCACGAATCACGACCAGCAGCAGGTCACCAATGGTTCCAAGGTATTTTTCTTCATCACAAACCAGTTTGTAGCCAATGTGCTGTCGTTCACGTGCTCCCTTGATATCCCCTTTGCGCAACAGAGCTTTGACGAGGTGTCCGTTTGTGAATTCCGGCACCTCTGAGCACGCCATCTCTCCTGACAGAACGGGAGCGGCAGAAGCAAGTGCCT
>CAJWGB010000186.1 GCA_913031625.1 uncultured Planctomycetaceae bacterium
GCGGCCACCTGTCGATGGCGTTGAGCACGCTGGCCCTGGAAGGTGACCCGGTGCTTGAGCATCTTCCTCAGGCGATGGTACTGTTTAATCCTGTCATTGACCTGGTCGACGGCTGGTCCGGAGGCCGGAAAAAGTGTGAGCAGGCAGGCATCGATCCGAGATCTTTTTCACCCGCACATCACGTACGATCAGGGCTTCCTCCTGTCCTCGTATTGAGTGGATCGGATGACCGACTCATTACGCCGAAACAGCTGAGTGCGTTTCAGAAGCGGATGCAGGATGCCGGCAATCGTTGTGACGTCACCATTTATCCCGATGCCGGTCATGGCTTCTTCAATTACGGCCGTCCGGAGAATCGTCATTTCCAATGGACGATGTGGGCGTTCGAGGACTACCTCAACCAGCTGTAATGGTGACTGCTACTCTGACATTTCACCAGGAGTAGGGGGATTCGTAGAATTCCACCCCAGCAGGAACTCTTGTGAAGTCCGCTACCTGATGAAAAGTGGCTCCCAGCCTAAGCGGGATTCCAGACGAGGATCTCGCCTTTGCCGGGCACTGAGAGATCGCCGGCGAACCGCTGATAAGATCCGGCGTCGGCGGCAAAGGGCAGATCGATGTTGTATTGCTGAAGGTGTTTTGCATACACGTTCAGAAAGGTGGGATTGAACTCATTGGAGTCAGCGAAAGTGGGCATCATCTGAAGTGGTTTCAGCGAGATGATTGTTCCTCGCCGCATCCATGCTCCTGTTCGGATTTCGGCGCCTTCGCGAAGCACGATGGTGCCACCCTTCATTTCGAGGCCACAGAAGTCTCGAGCCGGCCCACCGAGAATAATGGTGCCACGTCGCATTCGCATGCCAACCTCGAGACCGGCTGAACCGTCGATGATGATGGTTCCGTTCTTCATGCCCTGCATATCACCACGGTAGGCGGCACCCACCTGGCCGCCCGCATTGCCGTGGACGTGAATCAGACCGTTCTTCATTTCGGCGCCGATCCAGTCGCTGGCATCGCCATGGACGTCAATACGTCCGTTCTTCATGTAGGCCCCAAGGTGCATGCCGATGTCACCGTGCACAGTCACACTGCCTTTTGTCATGGCGCGAGCAACCCAGCGAACTTTCTTCAGGTCGCCGTGCAGTTCCATGTCCACGCTCCCATCGCCTTCCACATCGAAGAAATCTTCGAGTGGCACCTGTCGTTTGCCGTGGAATACCGTGAGCTGGCGGATTTCTGCATTGGAGAGATCAGCAATGGTGTCCGGGCAGAGGACTTCTGCCTCCAGAGGAACGTTGGGCTGTTCTTTCAGACGAAAAACGGTCGACATGATCTTCTTTCCGAGGCGAACTTATTCCGCAGGCAGTTCCTGCAGGTCCTTCCGCTCAATTCGTTCCAGCTCCACCGGGTAGTTTTCAAACTGCATGGTGTAGCAGTCTTCAAACCTCGGCTGCATGAACTCATCTGTGTCGGCTGCCATGTGAGGCTTCACAAGGAACTCCTGGCCATCCGGAGCTTCGCGAATGTCCCCTTCCTCGATCACAACTTCGCCAGCCTTCAGGACGTAACGGGGGTGAGCAAAAGTGCGAGCTATGTCGGTGGGATCTTCCTCGTAAATCACCACATCTGCATCGCAGCCGACGCCCAGGCTTCCCTTCTTCGTCAGACCGAGCGCTTTCGCCGGACCGGCCGACATTGAGGTGGCAATTTCATACAGCGTGTACTCGCGGTCGATCTCCGGCAACAGGATTTTTCCTTTGATCTTGTCAGGGAGCTGTTCGAGACACTCCTTGCGGAAGTCCGCACACATCAGCAGCTTAATGATTTCCGGATAGCGCCAGAAGCAGCCACCGTTCGGGTGATCCGTCGAGAGGAACACCTGCCACGGATTCTTAATCAACAGAAGTAGTTCCAGCCCACTCGCCCACTGGACGGCATTCACCAGGTTGCTGGGGCGATAGGTATAAGGAACGATGCCGCAGCCGGTTTCGTTCTCCACGTCCAGGTTGCCCCATTTGCGCCCGGTCAGCTTGTAGAGCAGGTGTTGCCATGGTCCATCAGCGGTGATTGTGACGGTGTCCCCGAACAGAACCGCTCCGGCATCGGTCGTTATGTGTGGATGCGTATTAAAGTACTCCGCCAGCTGACCGGTCTGAGAGCAGATACTGTCCCAGTCGTCTCCGCCATAAGCGTGATATTGTGAGTGAGCGATATGAGCGCGGTGACCTTCAAGGTGCTTGAGCGTATCAATCGTGGTCGACACGTTGCCAGGCGCGCCAAGATTGTTGCAATGCAGGTGCATCGGGTGTGGGAGCTTCAGGTCGTCGCAGATCTGAGCCAGCTGAGTGACGATCTTTCCGGGCGTCAGGTTGCTGTAGCCTTCAATCGGAGACGTCAGTTGTTTCGCGTCTTCTCCCCACTTCCATGCAGCCACACCGCCTGGGTTCACGGCTTTGACGCCGTATGACTTGGCCGCCCAGATGTACCATGCCACGACGTTTTTTGCTCGCTCGTATTCCCCCGCCTGCATCTGGTCGAGCATGATTTCGTTGTTGGCCATCAGCGTCAGCGAGGCCTTATCAACGATGGGGATGTCTGCGAGCTCTTCGTGTGTGTGCCGCGCAGACAGGACGGGAACAGCCGCTTCATTGACGGTGGTAAAGCCCATGCCGGCATACAGATATCCGGTCGCGAAAGTGGTCGGGGCCATGCCTCCCAATCCGCTGCGACGCGTCTTGGTGCGGATGAACGCCTGCGTCCGGCGGTGGTCTTCGGGAGTCATCGCGCGAGCAAAGTTGATTGCTCCACCGGCCACGTGCGTGTGCACGTCCACGCCACCGGGGAAGACAATCATTCCTGTCGCGTCAATCGTCCGACCTCCATCGATGGACTCCACGATACGACCGTTGTCATCAATGCAGATGTCTTTGACTTCGCCGTCAATGCCGTTGGCGGGGTCGTAGACTTTGCCTCCAGTGATTCTGATCATCTCTTCCTTCTGCCTCTGCTGCGCGTCGGACAGTGATTTCCTGCACGTCGAATGACTTACATCCTGCCTCTGACTACCCGTGAGCCGTCATTGTCAGAGGAGCTCCTTCCGGCATCCAGAATGGCTTCTTCTGAAGCTCTTCATTGATTCTGCGAACGACTTCCTCGTCCGTGGGATACGGAGACTTCAAAGCAGGCTTCAGTGGAAGAGGAAGCTCGTCCATTCTGTAGGCGGTTCCGGGCGCAGCAATGCCCTGAGGAGCCGTCGTGATATGCACACGGGCCAGCTTGCTGGTGTGTGTGATGTGCGGATCCAGGCAGATGGTTGGAATCCGCTTAAGGTGATCGATGGCTGGCTGCGGCATCGTGGCGCCCGGATCGGCACCAATGATAAATGCCGCGTCGCAGTCACCACGGACCAGTACGTCAACCGTGCTGAATTCACCCGGATTATAGCGAGGGTATCCACGGTTAAAGGTAATGCCGAACGGGTAACCCGTCTGCCATCGCATGATGACATCAGCACCGGTCACGTTTCCGTGACCGCGCATCGGCATCGCAACAAATTTGGTAAAGGCATTGAGTTCGGCCGCGAGGGTCAGCAGAGCAGCACTATTCATGTGCTTCCCGCGTGTCATGGAAAGACCCATGCCAAAGAACATGCAGCCGAATTTGCAGTTCTTCATCTGGTCTACAAGCTTATCGAGCACCTCGCGCGTCATACCCGTGTCTTCGATCTGAGCATCCGTCACCCGCTGATCTTTGATCATCGCGCGTAGAATGGTGATCAGCTCGAAGTCTTTGCCCGGTTTGACCTGCAGAAACGTGTCAGCTGCCTTGGCGCTCTTGGTTTCGCGAATATCCACGAGGACCATCGTGCGGTCCTTTCGCCCGCGCGGCAGAAACCTGCTCTTCTGCATGATGGTGTACTTGGTGAAGTGTCGGGGATGACACTCGGCCGGGTTACCGCCCCAATAGACGATGAAGTCCGCTCGCTGTTTTACTTCGCCGAGCGTACATGTGACTTTGCCACCCAACTGGGCGGCGATTTCTGTAGGACCGTGTCACAACGAGGTATGGCTGTCGAGCAGCCCTCCCAGCTGATCTGCAAGAGCGGCACATTCCTTTTGAGCTTCACACGTGGTGTTGCTCATCCCGTACACCAGCGGCATGTCCGCTTCGTGGAGGTGATGAGCGGCCGCCTCGATGGCTTCATCGAGAGTCGCCTCTTTCCCGTCGACGAGGGCGACCGGGTATTTCTTCTCGGCCGTATGGTTCAGGAACCATGCGGTGCCAAGGACGCAGGCTTTCCTGGCTTCGTGAATCCGAACTTCGTCGTGGTGAAGCTGGATGTCGTCGCAGACGCAGCCACAGAATGTGCATGTGGCGTTATTAACAACCTGAAGAGTCATCAGAAATGCTCTTTCAAGGGCACCATTCCCTGCCTTCACAGTGGGCAGTGATTCGCTGCCGGCAGTTTACCCGGGCAGCAGGGACAGATGCAGAATTGTTCTTTGGTTGAGTGCTGAAGCGGTCGGAGTAATCCCGAGGCGACGATTACTCGCTGCATTTGCCGTCTGAACCAGACGACGGAACGGTAAACGTTCAGCCAAGTGCCCGGCCGACCCCGCTGCCACGAACGCGTCGCGGCATGAAGCGACCCTCTGACACTTCGGTCCACGGAGCAACATTCTCTTCGGAATCCCCGGTTGTGTTAAAATGGGGGCTCTCCGGACCGTTGATCCGATCAGTCGTAGTTTTTTCGGACATCATTTTCACTCTGAGAGAACACGGACCGACGCATTTTGCCGGTCAGACAAGTCCGCCAGCATACCCCAGTTATTCGTCATTTTCAGCGGGGAATAATAAGAAGAATGGGTTTCCTGTGACCTGGAAGTGCCGTACCGTTAAGACAAGCTCGACCAGACCGGTTGCCTGAGGCTGTTTCGCAGCCCTGCCGGCCGCTGTCTGACATCGAAATCGTCAGGTCAGAGTTCGTCCGTTTCTGTGCATGTTGTTCCGCATCATGGTAGGATGACGACCCCGTTTCGATGAGGCACACACGGTCGTGCATCGAACCGAATACCACTTTTTGAATACATCTCCGCGGTGGCGACTCTGTCTTCCTTCTCTGCAAAGTTATCTGTCCAGCAGCGCATGCGCGCCGGAGACTCTGTGCTGGAGCTACCTGCCGCCTCCACTCTTATTCCAACAGGCGACAACCATGTCTCAGGATCCTTATTCCCCCTGCTTTTGCGGGAACGGAAAGAAACTCAAATTCTGCTGCCAGGACATTCTGTCCGAAATGATTCGTGTCGAAAAGCTGGTCGAGAATCAGCCGGATGCAGCCGAGAAGCTGCTGCGACAGCTGCTGACAAAGCACAGCGACAAAGAAGTCGTGGTCACTCGACTCAGCGGCATTCTTGTGAACAAAGGCGAGTACCAGGAAGCACGCACGCTCCTGGTCGATTTTCTGAAGGCTCAGCCGGACGAGCCTCGTGCGCTGCTCGCACTTGCCGACGTCTGCCTCAACACAGATGGGTTCGGTTCGTCACGCCGGATCATTCACCGCGCGTTTCAGCTGGGAAGCCGACAGTACCCCCGATCCGTCGCCAGTCTGGCTGTTCAGATTGCTCAGGAAATGGCACGTCGCGGTTGCGCCATGTCTGTTCGCGAACACCTGGCACTGTCGATTCGTTTGAGTGAAGGGGAATATCGAAACTCCCTGATGATGCAGCTGGCGAATTTCGAATCGCAGCGCACCATTCCTTACCCGTTCCGGGGACGACTGTCGCTCCTTCCGGTTGAGGTGAGCGAAGACCTCCAGAAAGATGAAGCGGTTGCTCGAAAGGTCAGTCAGATCGGCTGCTGGGAGCCGGCTTCCATCATTTACCGCCGACTGCTGGAGAAAGACCCCAACAACGGCGCACTGTGGTTCAACCTCGGTCTGTTCCATGCATGGGATGGGCAACTGGAGAGTGCCGCGAAGGCAATGCACCGCGCTGCTGAACTGATCGAAGAGTTCGACGGCGCTGTCGAAGCTGAAACGCTGGCCGAGCTCATCGAGATGGACCTCTCTACGAATACCTATGGAGTGGCCCAGCATCGTATTCCGGTGCAGTCAGTGTCTGAACTGCTTACTGTTCTCGATGACGCAGAACTGCTTGCACGCGTGGAAGACCCCGAGGAGGAAGGATTCGAAAACGGTCGTGTTGCAGCGGAATACGAGTTTCTGTCGGAAGCGCTGGGTGATGAACCGGACCCGAACAGTCTCCCCGCTGTCAAAGGTGATATCACCATTGTCGATTCGGACGATGAAGCACACCGAGTGGCACTTGTGGTTGCACTTGATGATGACGTAGACGAAGTTGCCGCCGCATTTCGTGAAGCAGCCGGCGACCTTGCAGCAGCCGCGGAAGAGGGTGCAGAGGCGACTCACCTGTCTCGGCTGCCTGTCGAGTGCCGGCCATTCGACTGGAAAGTTCACCACATCAACAAGCTGGGCGGTGCCCATTATCGTGCCATTGATCAGACACGTCTGACTGCGGCCGTTGAAGAATGGAAGCAGGCCGCTCAGGGAAGACTCGACAATCAGGCGCCCGCTGATGCCGCCAAAGATGAAGCCAATCATCGCAAAGTGTGTGCGTCAATCTTTGTGCTGGGCGTCGTTGCCAATCGGATGGGTTACGACCCGGACCTCGCCCAACTTCGATCAGACCTCGGCGTCCCGGCACCTGTTGCTCTCGATGTTGATGAAAATGTGAACCTCACGTCACTGCCGATGCTGCAGTTTGAGCGCGTTGCAGATTCGGAGCTGACTGATGCTCAGGTCGTCGAATTTGCCAACCGAATCACCTTGATCGGCCATCGCAGACTCCTCGGCAAGGCACTCGAGTTGCTCGTGAGCAGGCAAGCATCGCTCGAAGAGTTTTCTCCCATGAGAGCTCATCTGCTTCGCGCAAATACGGCTCGGGAAAACAACGACTTTGAACTCGCGTCCGAGTGTTTTGAACAGGCTCGCAAGTCCGTCGCGGATGATCCGGATTCCTTCCGAACAAAACTGGAACTGGATATTCGGGAATTCAGCTGTCGCCTTGATCGGCCTGACGATCCTGCCTTGCCCGATCTGCTGGCCAGCCTGCGTGATCGCTACTTCCTGAAGATTCCTGAGATCGAAGAAGTGATCCGGGAAGAACTCCTGTCCAGCAGCTGTGAACATCTGCTGGAAATCCTCGAAGCAGCTCCGTCAGCATCCGGAACTCTCTGGACGCCCGGTCAGGCAGATCCACCGCCGGAAGGCGAGAAGTCCAAACTGTGGGTTCCTGGTCAGGACTAGAGGTCCACGCTGGCGTTCAATGGGTTGCCCATTTGGCTTTGCTGTATGAAGTACATGTGAGCCGAGGCGCGCGAGCGTCCGGGTCGAACGCACAGTCTGGTTGCTCGTCAATACGCAAGGCCCTCGCCGTCGGCGATCGAGTGACAGCTTCATAGCGGAGTGGCAAAAGCCGCCCGGCCGAGCGTGCGTACGAGTTGTCTGCCGGATTGGTCAATTCGAACTCGGAAGGTTGTTCGGCCGGAGTGCTTGCGCACTTCCGCTAATGAATGCTGTTTGTCAGAGTTGGTGGCGCACAAAAAAATGGCTGACCAAATCCGGTCAGCCATTATTCTCAGTTAACTCTTACAGCGGTCGTACGCACGAAATTGGTCGCAGGTAATCGTTGAGTGTTTCCGGTGAAACGACTCCTCCACCCATTCCACTCTTGCCAATGCCCGCATAAGGAACGCCATGCACAACGACATTGTGCGCATTGATCCAGCCATTCCCGGATTCAAAGGCTTCGGCCACGCGAGCACACCGGACAAGGTCACTCGACCAGACGCTGTTGCCCAGACCGTAGTCCGTGTCATTGGCGAGACGAATGCCTTCTTCCTCTGTGGCGAACGGAGCGAGATACGCGACGGGGCCAAAGATCTCTTCGCGTGCAGCCACGTTGTCGAGTGATCCTGCCATCAGAGCGGGCTTCACATAGTATCCACCACAACCAGCAACTTCGGCAGCTCCCCCTTCAAGGACCAGTTCCGCTCCCGCGGCGACGCCCTTTTCAAGGTAGCCAAGGACACGATCCCGTTGAGTAGGATTCACGACAGGGCCCATCTGAGCGGCACTGTCCATCTGGTAGCCGATGTTGACAGCCTTCATCCGCTCAACGCACTCTCCCACAAACTTGTCGTAGATGTCCTTGTGGATCAGCCAGCGAGTGGCATCGCAGCAGACCTGACCCGTGTGGAACGTGATTGCGCCGACCAGTTTTTCGGCCGTTGATTCGATGTCGACGTCTTCAAAGACGACAGCAGCCCCTTTGCCGCCGAGCTCACATTTGACGGGGATCAGATTTCGTCCACAGGACTCGGCGACCAGTCGGCCGACTTCCGGAGAGCCCGTGAAACTCATGCGGCGAAACTTCGGATTGCTGGAGACTGCTGCGCCGGCTTCTTCGCCCAGTCCGGTTGTCACATTCAGCACGCCTGCGGGAAGCAGATCCAGCTCCTGAACGATCTTACAGAGGTACAGGGCTGACAGAGGAGTGTCTTCTGCCGGCTTCAGAACGCACGTGTTGCCAGCCGCCAGTGCCGGTGCAAGGCCCCAGCCGGCCAGCAGAAACGGGAAGTTCCACGGAATAATGAATCCGCATGGTCCCCATGGATGTCGAGCGACCCACGCCTCGTGACCCTGAACGCCGATCACACTGCGGTAGTTCACCTGCTGAGCGAGGTTGGCGAAATATCGAAAGGTATCAATGAAGTTCTGGACGTCCGCTTCCGCCTGCTCATAGATCTTTCCGCAGTCCAGTGCTTCGATCTGTGAAAACGCGACTTTGCGAGCTTCTACAGCGTCAGCAATTCGGTGCAGGGCCGCCGAACGTTCAGCGACCGGCATTTTGGCCCAGCCGCTGCCTTCGAAGGCATTTGCCGCTGCGTCGACAGCGGCATCAACATCGGCTTTCTGCAGTGCGGCCACGGTGGCGATCTTTGCACCTCGACCCGGGTCAACCACGTCAAACGTCTGTCCTCCGGAAGCTTCTACCCATGCTCCATTAACAAACGCTTTTTGCAGTGAAGCGGAAAGAAACTCGCTGACTTCCGGCAGCAGGTCCTGTGAAACATCAGCAGTCGTCGACATAATTGCGACTCCTTGTCAGGCAGTGTAAAGAAACAGGAGAATTCGAATCCCCGAGGATACGGTTCCTGTCAGCCGAATCCAAACGTGCCTCACCTGTTTTGCGTCTGCATTTCGCTCATCCGTTATCAACACATACGCTCGTGCCTCAGCAGTTTCCCGTCACCCGCTGGACGCTCCATCTTGACGCGTTGCCTTCAGCAGCAGCCGAGTTATCGCCTTCCGTCCGATGGAAAGACGAAGTGTCACCTCAGGAGTACCTGCGGTTGTACACGGCGGTTGGAGAACCATGGGGATGGTTCGACCGCCGCCTGCTGGATGAGAGTGGTCTGACGGCCATCCTGCAACAGCCACGAAGACTGTTTGCTGTGTTCGAAGTGGACGGCGATGCCGCCGGTTTTGCAGAACTCTGTCAGCATGAAGACTCTGTTGAGATCGCCTACTTTGGATTGATTCCCGAATGCACCGGCAGGGGACTTGGGAAGGCACTGTTTCGAGAGGTTGTGACTCGAGCGACAGAACTGGCGAACGGACGAACGGTCTGGCTGACAACGTGTTCATGGGACAGCCCCGCGGCGCGACCGTTCTATGCGAGGATGGGTTTCAAAGAGGTCCGGGAAGAAACAATTCAGCAGCGCGTGCCGGATGGATTTGATCCACCTGCAAATGCCTGAACGATTCAGTGGGACGGTCGGATGCTGCCGTCCTGTTCCTCTGTGAACCTCATTGTCCTCTGTGGTGATTCTGATCTGTGCTATCACCGCAGAGGACACAGAGAACCACAGAGTAGTCGCTGTAAGGTGGGCATCGCCCACAGCGCCGCTTGCACAGGCATATTACTTTTTGGGGGGCGGTGCTCACCCTGCGATCTAAGCCCCAGGGAGCTCATACGGGCTGCGGTACTTCTTGGTCAGCAGCTCATTTGCCTTGTCGTTGTCGACAAACGTCTCTGTCTTTGGGTCGAAGTCCAGTCGCCCAGTCGTTCGGAAGGCAATCTCACCAAGATGGACAAGAGCACATGATCGATGAGCCACCTCCGGGCGAGCTCTCGTGGCACGATCTCCCGAGCGAACAGCATTAAGGAATTCGGCCATATGTTCGGCGTATCCGCGCTGGCCGCGGACATCGCCTTCCGTGGGGCCCTTCCTGGATTTCGGTCCAAGGAAAACACTGAAGGCGCCACGGCGCGAGAAGATCATGTAGCCCTCTGTGCCATAGAACACATTGCCGTTGTCGAAACCGTGCATGCCATATGCGGTAAATGGATAGTTTTCGTAGACCATCAGTCGACCATCTTCGAATTCCCACGTGACGTTGAGGTTGTCGGGGTAGTCACTGGCATGTCCGTGCAGCAGCATTCGGCCGCCGCGGGCAGTTACCTGTACAGGCGCGCTGTCGATACCGAGTCCCCATGCCGCCATGTCGATGTCATGAATTCCGTCGTCACCGATCTCACCATTGCCATAGTCACGGTACATCCTCCACGTCTGATGAAAGCGGTGTTTGTTGAAGGGACGCTTTGGAGCCGGTCCCAGCCAGCGGTCGTAATCGACTCCGTTGGGAGGCTGACTGTCAGGGACAGGTTTCACGACACTGCGAGTTTCAGCCGTCCATGCGCGAGCGATTTTGATCTCGCCGATGACACCGGACTCAAGAAGCTTTGCAGCTCGGTCGGTCACGGGACTGTTGCGCATCTGACTTCCCTGCTGCACCACTCGATTGTACTTCTTCGCAGCCTCAATGATGGCATGCCCTTCGTTGTACACATGCGAGATCGGCTTTTCGATGTAGCAGTGTTTGCCTTCGGACATCGCGTTGATGGCGATTGGAGCGTGCCAGTGATGCGGCGTAGCAATAATGATCGCATCGACATTCCGGTCAGTGATGACATCTTCGTACTTAGATGTTTGCCTGGGCTTGTGCCCTGTCGCATGAGCCGCCATTCGAGAAATCTGTGCCGGATCAACGTCGCACAGCCATGAGATTTCCACATTCTCGTTGCGAGCAACCAGGCCCTTCACATGGTGGGTCATGATGCCGCCGCAGCCGATGATGCCGAGGCTCAGTTTTTCGTCGGCCGGTTTCGTGCCCCAGACCGGCTGAATTATCGCTGCAGCGGATGCCGCTGCAGACGTTCCCAAAAACTCACGTCGACTTGTCATGGCAGGCTCCTGGTCAGAGAGTGATGGAACGGATGCATTGCTGAGTAAACAGCATACGAACTCAATTCCGGTTCGAAAACCGGGAGTGCGATTTCGCACGGTAGCCAGCCTCGCTGAAACACATGACAATCGGGTTTCATCAACGGAGCAAATCTCATGCGAATATGTCTGTTTGTTTGTTTGTTATCCATCTGCCCGGCAGAAGAGCCTGTGAACGTACGGCTGAAAATCGAACACAAGCCGTCAATTGCGGGCAAGTCGAAAGACTGGGACTGGTGGCATGCAAGAACCGCAGCGGTGCCTCAGACTGACACACACGGTGCCTTTCTTCTGACAACGATGTCGGAGAGCGGACGGTACGTCAGCCATGACTTCCATGACATTTTTCAGATGGTCAGCCACGATCACGGACAGTCATGGACAAAGCCAGCCGTCGTTGAACCATTAAAGCGCCGAAAGCTGTCGAATGGCTATGAAGTGGCGGCCGGAGACATGTGGCCCACATGGCATGCGAAGTCCGGCAAAGTTCTAATCACCGGTAAGACCTTCAACTTCGAGAACGGAAAGAAAGAGAACAACCGACTCGAACAGGTTTCATGGGCCGTGCTGGACCCGGCGACAATGAAATGGAGCCAGCTGCAGTTCCTCGAATTGCCTGAGAAAGATCATTCGGGCGCGCCGATTATTGCATGCAACGCGGGAAACAATCAGCGTGTGGATCTGCCCAACGGTGACATCCTGCTCCCAATTCGGTACTGGCGGAATCCCGGCAGGAATTACGTCACGGCAGTCGCACGTTGTTCATTTGATGGAACGACGCTGAAGTATGTGAATCACGGTACCGAGATGACGATCGAATCCAATCGAGGCCTCTACGAACCGTCGTTGACTGAGTTCAAGGGCGCCTTTTTTCTGACGATGCGCGCAGACAAATCGGGGTGGGTTGCTCGCAGTTCGGACGGGCAGACGTTTGAGCCAATCCAGGAGTGGAAGTTCGATGACGGTCGACTGCTTGGGAGCTACAACACGCAACAGCACTGGATTACCACATCAAGTGGTCTGTTCCTTGTCTACACGCGCCGAGGCGCCGACAATGACCACATTTTTCGCCATCGTGCTCCGCTGTTTATTGCACAGGTGGATCCGGCGACACTGCGAGTGATTCGGAAATCAGAACGTATCCTGCTGCCGGAGAATCAGGCCACTCTTGGAAACTCAGGGATCTGTCGCGTCAGTGATACGGAGTCATGGGTGACCTGCGGTGAGGGATTGTTGCGACTCGGTGAGCGGAAGAAAGAACTGAACAAAGTCCTGTTCGTCAAGGTGACCGAGGTCGAGTAAGGACCCGTCCAGTGTTCGCTTCGCGACCGCGCAATAAAAAAAGGGCGTTCGTTTCCGAACACCCTTCCTGAATTCACACCGATCAGGACTCGGTGAGGCTTTCAGTATTGTTAGCGGGGAAGCCGCACTCTTTGAGTGCATCTTCAGCTCCGCTGACATCAAATTTTTCTGCATCTCCGTGAACAGTCACGGTTTGTTTTCCAAAGGTCAGACTCGCTACACCCGGCAGCGAAGACAACGTCTTATCGACAGTTGCCTGGCATCCTGCTCATGTCATGGTTGGGCAGGTGAACTTAACGAGTTGAGCCCCGGATACGTCACCACCACCGCTCTCGGTGGTTGGGTCAGCAGCCGTAGGCCCTTCCGCGGGAGGATCTGCACATCCGACGACGGCAGCTCCCAGCATCAGGCACAGCATGTGCTTTCGCATGGTTGGATTCCTGAATGAAACAAAAACGAATGGGACTCCCCTGAGTCCACTCTGCCCCCATTCTATCGCTGTCCCGGCGAACTTCGGATCTTGAATTTGCTGCAATTGGGGCACAATGGCCAAAGTTTTGGCGACCAGATGCCCCCGGAATCCCCTATCTGTTACCGAATGTGACATAACCCACAGGCCCGTGAAGTGAACCGTCCGAATCGAGATGTGTTATCTCAGGTCAAACGGACGCGCTATCAGACGCAAATACAGAACACAGAGCAGAATTAACCAGCCAGTTGAGCGACTCGTCTGTTGGTTGTGCGAACGCGAGGTGTCACAGCATCACATGACGCCCAAAAGTCGTGAAAGACGCACCACAGAAGGAATCTGTCAGGGCTGCCACGACATGATTCATGTTCTGTATCCCAACAGGCAACAGAAAGCAGATCCTTCATTGGCAAAGTACCTGACGT
>CAJWGB010000187.1 GCA_913031625.1 uncultured Planctomycetaceae bacterium
TACGCTGGCTACGTGACCTATATGGATTATCTCGTCGGTAAGCTGATCGATGCTGTCGACGAGGCTGGGATCGCCGAAAGAACATTGATTGTGTTTGTTGGGGACAACGGGTCGTCCGCTGCCGGAACGATCAACGGTACGGCTTACAAAAAAGGCAAGGGCCAACGGGCCGACTGGGGCGTGCATGTGCCGTTCATCGTCCGGGCTCCGTTCCTGATTCCGCAACCGGGACTCTACTCCCGCGATCTCGTCGACTTCACGGACCTCTATCCAACATTTGTCGAATTGACCGGCGCCAAACTTCCGAATGGAGTCACACTCGACGGCAAGTCGCTGGTACCCAGCCTCTCGGGAGACGAAGACCCGTTCAAGAAGCGCAACTGGATCTTCTCACAGATTGGCGACTTCCGCATGGTTCGCGACTGGGAGTATCTGCTCGACAATCAGCAGGGCTGCTATCACATGCTGAACGATCCACTGCAGACAAAGAACCTGTTCACGTCAAAAGAACGTATAGTCCCCGGCCGCCGCGCCCGTCTGCAGAAGATCCTGGACCGCTTCCCGCCCAACGCACCTGCACCGTTTCCCGAGTTCGAGCAGAAGCACGCACCGGCCGCTCAGCAGTAGCGAAATGATATGAGGCCACGATCAGAGATCTATTCCTGTCGAAACACTAGCGCCGATTCAGGTGGTACGATCACGGACACATTGCGAGTTTTTCTTTGTGGACTGTTGGCTGTCGTTCTCCCGGCGGCCGACGGTTTCTCAGATAATGCAACCGGTGCGAGAAACTTCGACGGGCCAGTCGACGTCCGCCCCAATGTCGTTTTCATTATGGTTGATGATCTCGGCTGGACCGATCTGGGGTGCTACGGATCCGATTATTACGAAACGCCACATATCGACAAGTTGGCCGCAGCCGGGATGAAATTCACTCAAGGCTATGCTGCCTGCACCGTCTGTTCTCCCACGCGGGCTTCGCTGATGACGGACAAGTATCCGCCGAAACATGGCGTGACCGACGGCTGAATATCAGAGAGTGTTCTTTGAGTGCCACTATCTCTGCAAGACCGGCTTGTAATTCCTTCGCGTCTCTGAGCAAAGGAGAGTCATTGCGCCGCGATACATCGCCATCCAGAAGAAAGGGAGTCATGGCACACTCTACTTCGTTTGGCCATGTCGATCGGGATCGAGGCAGCAGCCTTCGTGCGTCTTCCCCTTGATGATGGAAGTGGCCCAGGGAACAGGAACCACGGAAAAAGACGGTTCCGTGAGCGTCTCGGTTACAATTCAGGCTGGTGGGTAGAGGCAGAAAAGCTGCCAGCGAATACAGAAAAGGCCGTTTCGGAAGCGATGGAAAGACTGACCGAATTCCGCAGACTGGCATTGTCTTCGGATCACGACGATCGTCGCGCGGTTGTCGCATCAGTTGTGTCGCAAATCTCTATCGAGTTCAAACAAACGAAAAAAGGCAGCCGGACGTTCAGTGACGTATCCGGCTGCCTTCTTACTTACCAGAACGAGTGTTCTGGTAAGAGTCGGGACGACAGGATTTGAACCTGCGACCTCTACACCCCCAGTGTAGCGCGCTGCCAGGCTGCGCCACGTCCCGATTGGTTTGGTGACCGACTGAACTTAAGTTCGTCTCGATCGGTGAGAAATACTAACGGCCGGTCAGAAGCCATTCAACTGAGCTGTTTTGATCCGTCTTGAGGATTTCTGATTGGTCAGGGATACGCAGGGGTATCCTCCCAGCCCTTCAGTTTGACCTTAATCTCTTTGATTTCCGGATCAAACTGTCGCTCAACCCGCAACGTCATTTCATCACCGGCCCGGTACTTCTTGAGTCGAGTGATCAGGTCGTCAAAGTCGATAAGCTCCTGAGCCTCCTCCGCTTCACGGCGTTCTTTGGGACCCAGGTCTTCCGGAATAGGTTCTATGATTGCCAGGATTCGGTCGCCTTTTCGCAGTCCCGCTTCCGCGGCGGATGCTCGAGGCGTGCAGCGGTCGATCATGACGCCAGGGCCGGGACTCAGGTTATTCCATGTGATTCCCAGGGCCACACGTGACCTTTCCTGCACGCGCTGCGTCCCAAGGTACTCGTACATGACGGAGAGGTCCTTGTTGGTCAGTGAGTGGCCTTCCAGAACCCAGACCGAGACGCCGCGGCGGATCATGTCCGGTCCCGCCAGCCGTTTCATGCGGTCAAGCAGTCGCAGGTCCTCTGTTGTTCCCTTCCAGTCTTCACCGATCAGAATCTGAATCGCAGGAGCGGACGACGGAGCCCCAATGGCGATGCTGGTCTGTGACCAGGTGCCGTAAACGATCTTGGCGCCCTTGTTTTTGAGTTCAGGGCAGACCAACAGAGCTCGGCGATGCCATTCCCCTTCCAGGACGCTCCTTGCCTGATCTGCATGTAGCAAAACACTGGCATTTGCCAGCCGCTCAAGCACACTGGACGCCTGTTGAGTTTGTTCGCTGGGTTTGAATGGCCTGCCCGGAGACGGCAGAGCCTGCTTAACGTACCGCTGCTTGAGTTCTCTGAGAATGCGAACGCTGCTGTCAGTTCCCGTCGTCTGTGTCAGCAGCCTGTCAAGTTGAGCGACTTTCAGTTCTTGCAGTCGTCTTGCAGCTTTCAGCCTTGTTTCGAATTCTTTCGACGACAGCTGACCGGCCAACTCATCCAGAGGTGACGGGACTTCGTCACCTGAGCGAGCTGACTGCGCTTTGGCGGTCGAGGTCAGAACAATTGAAACTGTCAGCAATGCCAACAGAACGAAAAATGTCCGTTTCATTGCCTGATCATCTTCGGAACTCGTGGCAAATGCAATACGACTGCCATCGCGTCTTACCCGAGGACCTCTGCTTGACCTGCTCGCGAGATTGGTGTCGCAACAAAAAAGGCGGCTGTCTGGGAGGCAGGTTCGGCCGGAGTGCTTTGGCACTCCGCTGAAAGGGCGGTGGGCTTTGAGATTCCGCACGCCCGCTGCGCCACAGTGACTCAAGAAAGCACGGCTCATCAGGACATTGCTCCCCCGGGGATTAGCCCGGGTTGCATCATCGAGCGTCGTCGGGGGAGACAACAGCATCTGCGAGTAGATCTCTCGCCCACGCTTCCGGTTTTCATTCAACCAGACCCTGAACTAAAGTCGAACTTAATCTGGTGAAATGTCGCGGTCGTTAACCTCATCTAATTCTTCCGGTCTGCAGTCTCTCGCAGCTCCAGAACGGTCCTGCGTACCCATTGAGCGGGCATGCCGATGTGGGCCAGTGTCACCGTTCCGGTGTAGCGTTGAGCGTCCGGATTCAGAAATCCCTTCTTCAAGGCAGCAAATGTGACTGTCTGTCGAGCTTCGATACAGGCTCCGGTCCCACATCCGGTGTCGCAATCCAGTCCGGATGGCAGATCGGCCGCAAGGATCGGTGCTGGCGATCGGTTCGCGGCGTTGACGACATCCTCCCAGGGAGCGCGGATGGCCCCGCGAATTCCGGTTCCGAGCAGACAATCCACGATGAGGTCGCTGGTCTGCAGCGATTTGAGTTCTGAACTGAGTTGCTCCGGTGCCGACTCGGGAGCATCAACACCGCATCGGTTAAGAATCTCGAGGTTGCAGCTTGCATCGTTGCTCAGCTGTTTGCCTGCGGTTACGAGGCGTACTTCAGTTGGCCTGTCACTGCTGGCCAGGATTCGCGCGGCGGCAAGCCCGTCTCCTCCGTTGTTTCCTGGACCACACAGAAACACGATCCTGGTAGGGGAATGGGCAAGGATTGCATCCACGAGGCCTCGGGCCGCATTTTCCATCAGGACGAGGCTGTTAATTCCGCATTGGGAAATGGCGAGGGCATCCAGCTGGCGAACTTCATCTCGAGTCACCGTCAGTGGGGGCACGTCAGGATTCGGATTGGCGGACATATTCACAATTCCAGGAACTCAGAAAGAGTGATGACGGGGATGCGGAGACTTCCTCTGGACTACGGAGCCTGCGTATCTATCATAGAGGTTTCGTTCGTTTCCCGGGACTGTGTGTGATTTCCATGAGACACTTTATCATCTGCCTGCCCCTGCTGCTGATTGGCTGTGCCGAAGATGTCAGTGAGTTGCCTTCGGACCCGGAGTTGCAGGCAGTCCGCGATCACAAGCCTGAAGAGAAGGACAAGCAGAATCCTGACCACGTCGCGATCGTTGTTCATGACGAAGACTTTGAGCAACTGGTGCTTCAGTCAGAGCTGCCGGTTCTGGTTGATTTCTGGGCTCCCCATTGCGCACCCTGCCTCAAGGTGGCTCCTGCGATTGAAGAACTGGCCGTGAGGTACAAGGGCCGAGCGATGATTGCCAAAGTCAACACGGAGAATAATCCGGAGTTGTTCGAAAAGTATGTTCCTCAGTTCATTCCACACTTTGCCTATTTCAAGGCCGGGGAACAGGTCGATCAGCAGGAGGGGCTTCCCAGTCCCGACGTGGAAGCGTCTGTTGCCGTACTGGAACTGAAGCTAAAGGCACTGATCCCGGAAATTCTTGAAGGCAACTCTTCTTCCGAACCGGCTCCCGGAGCAGAAGACGATTCGCCTTCGGAAAAGCCCAGGGCTGAAACTGTTCCTGAGTAACTGAGCCGCTGGCTCAACAGAAATAGAGACAAAGAATCATATGGTCGGTCGTTCTGACGCGCGTCGCTCCGTTTTGCAGATGCTGTACCTGACAGATCAGAATCCGGACGCCGACGTCCACTGGATTCGACAGTCGATTTCAGAGGAACTCAACGACGAAGAACTCACTGACTTCGCATGGCAGCTGTTTACCGGGGTTCGCGAGCAGCGTGACGCGCTGGATACGCAGATTTCCGAGGTCGCGGACAACTGGCGGATCGAACGGATGGCTCCCACCGACCGCAATGTGCTGCGTCTGGGGTGCTACGAGATGCAGTCTGTCGGCACACCGACGCCGGTAGTACTCAATGAGTCCATCGAACTGGCTCGCGAATTCGGCAGCGAGAATTCCGGCGCGTTTGTCAATGGTATTCTGGACCGGATTGCCTCAAAATGAATTTGATCCGCCGGGCTTTTCAGCCGTTTGGGAAGTGGATTGAGTTTCTGGAGTGCCCGTCATGATGATGTTTTCAATAGTGCCCATCTTCGCGTTCGTCGCCTTTATTATTATCGCGATTGTCATCCGGGGATTCGTGCGGCACCACAGTCTGTTTGACCGTGTGACCGACGAAATTGAACGGGCGGCCCGTGAGCGTCGGGATGTTTCGTCCGCTCCCATTGCTCGGGAACAGCCATCTCGCGATCCGGGCGAGTATGCGTGCGATAACTGTGGCGCCGGGCTGGACGCGGACATTGAGATCTCGCCCAGCGGCGATTTTAAGTGCCACTACTGCAACATATGGAATAACGTGCATCAGTAGCTCGGCGGAACATACGTTGTGCCGTTCTGTGATCTCTGTGGTGAATAGAGTTTGGGTAAATCACCTGAGAGAGCACGGAGACGCACAGAGTGTTGTCCGGGCTGACCGCGTACCCATTCGGCTGCCGGTTAAACGAGTTTAGAGCACAGCTGTCAGTCCTGATCCGTGCGGCAATTGCTGTTACCGCTTTCGTGGCTGGCGTCATCGGTTGCAATGGTGCATTGCGTTTTGAACGGGGATTCGAGAGAACACTCCCTTCTCATTCGAATTCTCTGGTGATTGAAAATCAATGTCGCGACACGATGGCCGCGCGGTGGATGAACTGCGCCCGATCAAGGTTCAGCGGGGCTTCACAAAGGCAACTGCTGGAAGTGTTCTGATAAGTGCAGGGGACACTGTGATTCTGTGCACGGCGAGTCTGGAAAACAGTGTGCCCCCCTGGCGGCGGCCCAGGTCCGAAGACGAGCAGGCTCAGGGCTGGGTCACGGCGGAGTACAACATGCTGCCGGGGAGTACGAGTCCCCGCAAGCAGCGTGACCGTAAGAAAGTGGATGGTCGGACGACTGAGATCCAGCGTCTGGTTGGCCGGAGTCTCCGCGCTGCCGTTGATTTTGCGGCACTCGGCGAACACACGATTCAGGTCGACTGCGACGTGCTGCAGGCCGACGGGGGGACTCGGACACTCAGCATTACGGGGGGATTTATTGCGTTGTGCGATGCGGTTCACAAAATTGGAAGCGATCAGCAGGTCATTACTGACAGCGTCACAGCTGTCAGTGTCGGAGTCGTCGACGGGCGGCCAGTGCTGGATCTGGACTATCCGGAAGACAGCACTGCTGAGGTCGATATGAACGTCGTAATGACTGGCAGTGGGCGGTTCATTGAGGTTCAGGGGACCGCCGAAGGGGAGCCGTTTGACTTCGAGACGCTGCAGGCACAGCTGACGCTCGCACAGAACGGAATCGCGCAGCTCACGCGGATTCAGCAGGAATCCCTCGCAGAAGCATGGCCTCTGTAGCCATCAGCGTGTTAAATTGACGGCTCAATGAGCTCACCAGAGTGTTTCACAGCGAAAGACCGCCTGAATGTCAGACTATCGATCTGTCCCCGAAGAAACTGAATCGCTTCCTCGCGGTATCAAGTACATCATTGGTAACGAGGCGGCTGAACGCTTTAGTTACTACGGAATGAGAACCATCCTGGTGGTCTTCATGACGAAGTACCTGCACTACATGATTGCCGGAAGCAGATCTCCGGACGTCATGTCCGAGGCGAAGGCGCAGGAGTATTATCACCTGTTTGTTTCAGCGACCTATTTTTTCCCGGTCCTTGGGTCTTTTCTGTCCGACGTTCTTGTCGGCAAGTACCGCACCATTCTGTGGCTCTCGATCGTCTACTGCATCGGGCACTTCTGTCTTGCACTGATGGGACTTCCAGGGCTGGCACCGGTCACCTGGATGTTTCTCGGACTGTTTCTCATTTCATTCGGCAGTGGCGGTATCAAACCATGTGTTTCGGCTCATGTCGGTGACCAGTTTGGCAAGAAGAACAGCCACCTGATGACACGCGTCTTTCAGTGGTTTTACTTTTCAATTAATTTCGGATCGACCGCCTCCACATGGCTGACTCCGATTCTGCTGCTCCACTACGGACCACACGTGGCGTTCGGGATTCCAGGAGTCCTGATGGCTTTGGCAACGCTGCTGTTCTGGATGGGACGAGGCGTCTTCATTCATGTGCCACCGGGCGGGAAGAAGTTTGTTAAGGAAAGTATGAGCCGCGAGGGTATCTTTGCGGTGCTGAAACTCGGAATCATCTACTCATTCGTCGCTGTTTTCTGGGGGCTCTTCGACCAGACTGGTTCCAGCTGGGTTATCCAGGCTCAGGATATGGACCGAAGATTCATGGGGGTGGAATGGCTGGAAAGTCAGATTCAGGTTCTGAATCCGATCCTGGTGATGATTCTGATTCCATTGTTCCAGCTCGTGGTTTACCCGGGGGTGAATCAGTTCTTTAAGCTGACTGCCATTCGCAAGATCTCGATTGGACTTTTCCTGACCGTGGGGAGTTTCTGGGTCGTGGCACACGCTCAGTCGCTGATTGACAGTGGCCAGACTCCTTCGATTGCATGGCAGCTGCTCGCCTACGTCCTGTTGACCAGTGGCGAGGTCATGATTTCGATCACAGGTCTTGAATTCTCATATACGCAGGCTCCCAAGACGATGAAGTCCGTCGTGATGGCGCTTTGGCTGTTTTCCGTTTCACTTGGCAACCTGTTCACGAGTGCTGTTAATCATGCCATTCAGACGCCTGGAGTTGGAGAGGTGGTCGCTGAGATCAACAGCTCCACTGGAGTCGGAAGGACCGTGACGGGAGGCTGGGTCTACTCCGTTGAGAATCGTGACTGGGCCGCAGATCCGGCAGACGAAGAGTCTGCGGAGGCGGCTGAGCCTTCTGATGAGGGGGATGATTCTCTGCCGGATGATGGCGAGGCAGTTCCTGAGGAGTCCACACCTGCAAAGGGACTGACTGTTGTCCTGTTCGGTGCAGACAGCAAGCAGGGGTCAGCGGACGATATCCGAATTCTGTTCAAGGAGTCGGAAGGTAACATGGTCCGGGATCGGATGATCACGCCGGATGATGATGTCCTCCGGCAGGCTTCAGCGGACATTGAGAAGGCGTTTATGGATTCGGAGACCGATGATGCCAACAAGAAGCTGCCATCCACAGTGGACGGCCAGAAGCTGATTGATGAATACAAAGATTCGCGTGGCGAGAAGCTGACTTACAAGCTGGTCTCGAAAGACCTTTACCGTATTACCTCGATGGGAGGCGACGGCAAGCCACAGACCCAGTGGGACATTGTCCTGAAAGGGCAGGTCAGTCGTGCCGCAAAGAAAGACCCGTCAAAGGGCGGGGAAGAGAAGCCGTATAACTGGCTCGAGAAGAGAATGATCGAAGCCGGAGAGAAAAACGCCGTTGATAAGGCTCGTGGCGAGATCGCAGAGACCAACATCGATACGCCCATTACGGTGGGCGGCCAGGATACGCTGGAAGGCGCTGACTACTTCAATTTCTGGGTCATGACCGTGTTCGTGACGGCCGTTCTCTTTGTTCCCGTCGGTTACTTCTACAAGGAAAAATCCTACATCCAGTCTGAAGGCGATGAGTCAGACAATGATGAAGATGGGGACGTTGCTCAGCAGGAATCAGACGGAGATGCTGGCGAGGGAGAGGCGAAGTAGTCCTCGTCGGCAGAGGTGCCAGTCGAGATCTGTTCCTGTTCCGGGCGGAGGACCTGTGGAGGAATTTTCAGGTGACGCTGGATGTGTTTGAGTACGATTGCATCAACCATGACCTCTACGGTGATGAATTCCTCATCGAGCGATCTCACGCTCGATAAACCCAATCAGCTTTTCGGCAATCTCTGACTTAAGGCCATTCATAACGGCCATGGTCTCAGCTTCCGGCGAGAGGATCTCAACCGTGTTCTCCAGTGATGAGATGGCCGAAGTGTCGTTCAGCACAATGCAGTCGCATTGTTTCATTCGCAGCTTTCGCATCGCGTTGTTGCGTGGGTCCTGTGATTCCAGCGCGAATCCGACCACCCAGCGATGCTCCTTCTGTTCTCCCAGTTCTGCGAGCACATCTGACGTCTCCGTCAGCTCCAGAGTAATCGGCCGTCCGGTTTTGGTGAGCTTTCCGGAGATCCGCTCGTGTGGGCGGTAATCACAAACGGCGGCTGTTGCAATGACGCCATCGCAGCGGGGAAAAAGCTCGAGGCATGACTGGCGGAGTTCTGAAGTCGTTTCAATCAGGCTGACGCGCGCTCCTTCCGGCACTGGCAGATCCACAGGGCCGCTGACAAGTACGACTTCGTGACCGGCAGCGATGGCCGCCTCGGCGAGGCAGTATCCCATGCGGCCGCTGCTGGCGTTTGACAGAAACCGCACATCGTCGATGTATTCGCGCGTTGGTCCGGCGGTGATCAGGATCTTCATCAATAGCTTTCCGGTTGAAGTATGGAAAAAGTCTGCAGCTTTCCATTCCTGACACAAGCGCCGGGCGCCCGTTGCTTTCGAATCGGCCGCTTTCTCCGAAAGAGAATGGAATCCGCCATCCGGGGCACTCACAATTCCTGCGAACCAGACACCCCTGAAGTGCCTCGCCGATCATTGAATCTCTGGACTTCGGGTGCTACAAACCGGCACAATTTCACTGCGTTTTCAGACGCCTTAGACAGGGAGACGAGACATGGAGTCCGCCGTACAGGACCTTAAGAATGCTCTGCGAAAAGAGGCCCACGCCAACCGCAAGGCGCAGGAAAACAAGGATGAATTAAGTCGCCGAATCGTCAATGCATTCATGGCGCTTCCTGAGTATGCGGCGGCTGAGACGGTGATGTTCTATGTGGATGTACGAGCAGAGGTTCGGACACGGTTTGATCTGCCCACTGCGTTGGAGTCAGGCAAGACAATCGTCGTTCCATGGTGCAACGACGATGGAGAGCTTGAGCTCTTTCGGCTCGACAGTATGGATGAGCTGGAAATCGGCATGTACAAGATTCTCGAGCCTGCTCAGAGCCTTCGCAACCTGCCGGAAAAACAGGTGCACGTTGAGTCACTCGATTTAATTATGGTCCCCGGGGTGGGTTTCGATTCCCGCGGTGCCCGAATGGGGCACGGAAAAGGATACTACGACAAACTGCTCGAGCACGCTCGCAAAGACACACCACTGGTGGCCCTCGCTTTTGAGTGTCAGATGTTCGAAGACATTCCGGTTGCCGAACACGATGTGTTTATGGACATGGTTATTACGGAAGACAAAGTCTATCCCGGACAGGGCCGCAGCTAATTCGTGCACCAGGACTTCACCAGAAGTCGTGGTGCACAGGAGCTCTTACGAATTCCGACCGAGGTGAGTCCGGCCGAGCCCGGCAGGCCAGTAAGCTTCTCCAAATCACTCAAAGGATGACGAGATGACGACTGAAGTCGAAGACACGTATGCGGAAGCGTTTCGAAGTCTCTATGTAGAGTTCCTGATCACCGCGCGTGATCGGAAGTGGCTCGATCATGCGATTCATGCCGCCACCGGATACGGTTCCTCATCCATCATGTGCGACTGTGAAGCCGGTGTGGACCGCTATGTTGGTCCTGGCGGTGACGAATCCTATCAGACACCTGATGGGCGTCCTGGCGCGATTTGCCAGCTGCATGTGCCACGGTTCTGGAAGCACCGAGTCGACGCTCTTGAAAAAACGCTGCTGTCGCGGGTTTCGCAGAACGTGCTGACGAGCCCAACGGCACGGTGTTTTGCTCCGTCTGAACCAGAGGACGATCAGCCATATTTCCGACTGGGCCGCAAAACAGCCTACTTTGGCGATGGGTTTGAATCGGTGCAGAAACGGTTTGGTCGTTCGATGTGGGTCATCCCAACGATGGGCGGTGAATTCTGCATTGACCGTCGTTACCCGTTTTCGAATGGGGTGATGGGGGGGAATCTCTGGTTCATGGCGACGTCCGAAGATGCGTCCCTGCTGGCAGCTGAGAAAGCTGTGGAAGCCTGCCTGCAGATTCCCGGTGTGATTACTCCTTTTCCGGGTGGCATCGCGGCCAGCGGTTCAAAAGCCGGCAGTCGGTACAACTTTTTGTTTGCCAGCACGAACGATGAATTCTGTCCGACACTGGTTGGCCACGATGGAGTCGAAACACAGCTCCCGGACGGCACTGAATCGGTCATGGAGATCATCATCAACGGTCGCGACCTTGAGACTGTTTCTGATGCAACTCAGGCAGCAATTCGCGCTGCGTCAGATGTCGAAGGCCTGATCAAGATCACGGCTGGCAACTACAACGGCCGACTGGGCAAGAGCTGGGTGTGGCTGGTTCCGGAGAATCATGTCGACGCAGTGTGATGTACCATGACTGACGACATCTCTGCATGGCAGCAGCCCGATTGGGTTGAGTGGACGCGGTTGATGCTGGATTCCTTCGCCCGACTGCTGGGGCAGGAGTTGCTGCCCCGCAAGGGCGCGCCAGCAGACTCTGACGCACTGTTTCACGCCGATTTTGTTGCGGTGGCTCATGGAACGCAGGACGACCCGCTCCTGAATTACGGCAACCAAACTGCTCTCTCGCTTTGGCAGATGTCACTCGAACAGTTGATTGGGACTCCGTCACGGCAGACTGCCGAACCAGTCCATCGGGAAGAACGGGCCCGCTTGCTTCAGCGGACGCAGCAGGATGGTTACATTGACGATTATTCCGGAATCCGGATTTCCTCCACAGGTCGGCGTTTTCGAATTCACCGGGCGGTAGTCTGGAATGTCTTCGACGACGATCAGGTGCGAGTTGGCCAGGCGGCCACATTTTCAGAGTGGGAGTTTCTTGAAGACTCCCCACAATCTGCTGACAACAAATAGTGACAGGTGACTCAATGGGACGTTTGCTGGTTCTTTTGCTGCTGGGAGTCTTGGCCAACCATTCTGTGATGGCGCAGGACGGGTTTCATTGGAAGGTTTCCACCACTGACGGTTCTCAAAGCAGGAACGTCTGGCAGGTTTCCAGTCGGCAGTTGTTTCGCAACTGCCCTCACGCCTTCACGATTCGCAAAGAACGTCTGACGGGCGGACGGCAGGAAGGTGTCGACCTGATCACTGTGAACAACGGTCGATTTACGATCACCGTCTGTCCGACTCGTGGGATGGGCATCATGAACGTGAAGATGGGAGACCTGGAACTTAAGTGGGACAGCCCCGTTAAGGAAATTGTGAATCCCCAGTTCGTGAACCTCAGCAGCCGCGGCGGACTCGGCTGGCTGGAAGGTTTCAACGAATTCATGTGTCGCTGCGGTCTGGAAAGCAATGGACATCCGGGTACCGACAAGTTCATCAATAACGTTGGCGACGAAGCAGAAATGGAGCTGACGCTGCACGGCAAGATTGCAAACATCCCCGCACGGGAAGTTCACATTGTTGTGGATAAGACGCCTCCGCATGCCATCCATATCAAAGGCCAGGTGGACGAGAAACTGCTGTTCGGTCCAAAGCTGGAGCTGCACACAGATCTGGTAATTGTTCCTGGTTCCACCTCCTTTCAGATCAACGATGTTGTGAAGAACGTTGGCGCTCAGGATCAGGAGTTTGAAATGCTGTACCACGCGAACTTTGGAAGCCCGCTTCTGGAAGAGGGGGCGGAAGTCGTCACTGCGTCGAAGAAAGTCACTCCGTTTAACGACCGTGCTGCCGAGGGACTCGACAACTGGTCTGTGTATGAAGCTCCGACGACAGGGTTCGTGGAGCAGGTCTATCTGCTGGAACCGAAGGCGGATCAGGAAGGAGTGACAACCGCGTTGCTGCACAACAAGGCAAAGTCCCGTGGTGCATCGATCAGCTGGTCAGTTAAGGAACTCCCGTACCTCACAGTGTGGAAGAACACGGGAGCCCTTGCAGATGGATTTGTGACGGGAATTGAGCCGGGGACCAACTACCCCAACAACCGCAGTGTGGAACGGAAAGCAGGCCGCGTGCCCGTGCTCAAGCCGGGCGAAGCACGGAGTATGAGTGTGCAGTTCAACCTCCACGGAAGCACAAAGTCTGTCGCGAAAGCGATCGACTCAATTGCAGCACTGTCCATGGCTGGCGAGGGTGTGGATGAGCCAGCTGAGGTGCTGGAGCTGCAGGAGAAGCGATAACCTCGTTGTCAGACCGCTCGCCTGAATGCTTAGCGTCCCTGCACTGAGCAAACAGCATCTTGTTCGTTTAACCGGCAGCCGGAGCCGCATGCGTCCGGCGAGTCCACCGTCAAAGCGATCAGATCCGCAATCACTTGCTCACCAGAGCCTGGTCAATCCATCGCACCTGACTTCTGTTGGGGAAAATCGGAGCGTGCTGCTGGGGACCTCGATCGGGGAACGGTAGGATGACTGGTCTGGAATCCAGTCATGAAAAAGACGCTCATCCTTGTCCCGACCGCGGGCGAACTGACTCTGCTCAAGCCACACCTT
>CAJWGB010000188.1 GCA_913031625.1 uncultured Planctomycetaceae bacterium
CCGCTGCCGAAGATCCACGATGCTTCCATCCAGGAGCTGCTCGACACCCTGAAACGCCCCGAATATCGCATCCGGTATCTTGCGAAACGTGAATTACGCGATCGAGACACGAACAAAGTCTCGGCAGCACTGGAGCAGTGGCTAAAGAATCTGGCCCCATCGGAACCCGGCTACAGACACCATCAACTGGAAGGTGTCTGGATGTGCCGCAACGTCCGATCTAACGGTCGCGGAACTGTCGACAAGTCTTCGCTCTCGGTCACCGGCCGCAGCGTGCTCCGGCAACTGCTGTCCTGTGACGAGCCGCTGGCTCGAGCTGCAGCAGTTGAACAGCTGCGATTCTGGCACTCGGAATTTGCAGACATCTACGACCTGCTGGGGACGGCCGCCAACGACGAGAATGGGATTGTTCGGATGCAGGCCGCAATTGCCTGCAGCTATGTGGGCACGCCGGAAGCTCTGGACGTTGTTCTCCAGACACTCAATCATCCCGCCGACCAGCACCTCGCCTATGCGATTCAGTGCTCCCTGAACTCACACACTCTTCAGCGGCACTGGACAAAGAACGACCGCTATAACATCGCCGGCATTCTCAGAAAGCTGAAGCGGAGCAGCGTGCTGAAGGAACCCACACCTTCCGCGTCCCAGGCTGAATTTGATACTCAGGAGAATCTGACAACAGTCCGGATTTCATGTGTTCCGGAACGCATGCTGTTTACCCAGACTCAGTTCACCGTCGCCCCCGGAAGCCCACTGAAACTCGTCTTCACGAACCCGGACGCCACGGATCACAACCTGGTGTTCGTCAAACCGGATGCACTTGCAGAGGTGGGCATGGCAGCCAACGCCATGGCAAGAGATCCAAAATTCGCTCAGTCCGACTTTATCCCGGCAGAGAAAAAGCACCTGATTCTGCAGGCCACTCCTATGATTGGACCAACCCGCAAGTCACTGGTCCACGTGCTTCGATTTAACACGCCGGAGGAACCCGGGATCTATCCGTTTGTGTGCACCTTTCCGGGGCACTGGGTCATCATGAATGGACAGATGATCGTGGCTGGATCGGCGGCGGAAGCAGAAGCCCTGATCGCCGCCAGTAAGCCTGCGATTGTCAGGAAGTGGAAGCTTGCTGACCTGAACAACCTGAAAACGTCATCCGAAGAACAGACGCTCATGCGCGGGATGCAGGCCTTCGTCAAAGCACGCTGTAATCAGTGCCATGCCGTCGCTGGACACGGCATCAACCTCGGCCCCGACCTGACAGACGTGGTGAAGCGATACAAAGGACAGAAGCTCGTGCAGCAGATCGTGGATCCATCCTCGGAGATCAATAAAAAGTATCTCAATCACCAGATTGTGCTGAAGAGCGGCAAGGTTGTTTCCGGAGTGATCGTGCAGGAGACACCTGGTGAGCTCAAGGTTGTCACTAACCTGCTGAACCCAAACGGGTTTACCCGCGTCGCGCGGAAGGATATCGAAGAAATGCTGCCATCAACCGTTTCCGCAATGCCGCAGGGACTGGTGGATGTGCTGACAAAAAAGGAAATCGCCGATCTGGCGTCCTTCCTTGAAAATGCAGCCAGCCTGCCGAAACATCTCCAGCATCATGACCACGGAAGCCAGTAGCACCTGAGTAACCAGGCCGCTGAGCAGCGGCAACGACTGAGCGTTACTGCAGCAGCTATCGCTGAGACTGGGCAAGTATCGTCTGGCAACCCCGGCCAGCAGATCCTGACTCACGCGTTGGGTTGCCAATCAATCAGGCTGCGAACCTGAATCGAATAAGTCTCTACACCGTAACCTTGTCGTTTACTTCTTTCCCGACAAAGGAAAGATCAACAGATTCAATCTGAAGCAGTTGCGATGTTTCGGGGGCGACAGCAGCATCCCCCGTACTCGTGACTCGGATCGCAACGCACAGCCCACTTCCATACGAGAAATTGCCGCCAGGCGTCGGGTTGACGAAACGGTGCGTCAGTTCAAACACTCGCCAGTCCGACTCTGGTCTAAACTCCGAGCCGACAAACAACGTAGCTTCTGTAATGTTCTTCGCCTGATTCGCAAATTTCAGGAACTGCAGTTCACACTTCAGGGGAAGGACATTGCCTGCCCTCGACTGACTGCTCCGAGCACGAACCTTAAGTGTATACGTTCCGGGAAACGGACTGCGTACCTCCTGAGCAAGCAGCACAGTAGAGTTCTTCTGTAGCTGAACCGTCTTTGCCGCGGTGCGAACTCCCAGTTCGGCGATCTCAGTCTCCGACGAGCGATTGATCGAACACCCGAACCCGGACACCTCCACCAGGGGATGTGCTCGCCAGCCTTTTGGCCTCGACTCTGAGGATGCCGGCTTGAGTGGCAGGCCGAACCCTGTCTGCGCAAGGTGACGATCAGGATTGTATGCAGGAACGCGAAGGATGTTGCCTTCCGACGGTTGGGTGCTGGAATTCGCCGGCTGATCACCAAGCAGTTTCCAGATTGGTTCGCCTGCTGTGAGTCGCTGTTCGCGTCCCAGGCGATCCGGGAACGTCCCGGTATAGTCCATTCCCAGAAGGTGAAACATGGATGCTGTCAGATCTCCGGGCTCGACTCGATCTTCCACTGGATAGGCGCCGTCCCGATCGCTTGCGCCAAATGTCTGACCGCCGCTGATTCCCGCTCCAGCCAATGCGCAGCTGAACACCGGCCCCCAGTGATCACGGCCCCCCTTGGCATTGATCTTAGGCGTGCGGCCAAATTCACCGACGGCCACGACCAGAGTTTCCTGCAGCAATCCGCGTTGCTCAAGATCCTCCAGCAGTGCCGTGTACCCGACATCAAACATGGGGCACAGAACGTCTTCTACGCGATCAGCGTTCTGAGCGTGAGTATCCCAGAGGGGATTGTCAGAGGCGTTGTCCCCTGGTTCACGAGGCCATTGCACATGAACCAGTCGGACTCCGGCTTCCACCAGTCGCCGAGCAAGCAGAACACACTGGCCCCAGCGATTGCGGCCATAGCGATCACGGACGTGATCAGGTTCGTCCGCCACATTGAACGCGCGCCTGGCACGGCCCGACGTAAGCAGATCAAACGCCTGCTGTTGAAACGTGTCAAACGTTTTCGATCCACTTCCAGCAAGACGACGACCTGCATCCAGCTTCCGCAGGAGGTCATGCCTCAACCCCATTCGCTGTGAAGGAATACCAGACGCTTTCAAACTCTCAATTTCATAGCTGGAAGCAGCAGGATCTCCAACAAACACCTCCGGGTTCCATTGCGTCCCCATGAACCCAGCCGTCTGTCCGGCCGGTGTCACGTTCTCATTGAGCCGCATGACGTCCGGCAACCACACTGTGCTCAGCGCAGGCAGTTGGTCCGATGGCATCCATCGTTTTATCTGCGATCCAAAGTACGGCCAGTCTGTTTCACTAATCTGACGCGCATTGGCGCCTCGATATTTGTACCCGGTGAGGACCCACGCACCGCTGGAAGAGTGAATATTGTCATCGGTCGCCATGGATCGGATGACGGCGATACGGTCTGCCATTGCCGCAGTCCGCGGCAGCAATTCAGAGTATTGAATGCCGGCAACATTCGTACTGACAGGAGAAAACGGACCTCGTATTTCAACCGGCGCATTGGGCTTCGGATCGAACGTTTCGTGTTGAGGTGGCCCGCCGGCGAGATAAAGAAAAATGATATTCTTCGCGCGCCCGAAACAGTTGCCGACCGGATCAGCGTGAGCCTTCGAATGCAGGAGGTGACTGAGAGACAGACCGGGCGCTGCCAGTGCGCCTGCACGGACTGCCTCCCGTCGGTTCCAGCGGCGATTGCGATGCGCCATGAATGAGTCTCCTGCCAGAAATCATCTGCAGGAATTGTACTCCATTGACACGCCCGAAATACAGTGCGCTGACAGAATCAACTACGATCTCCGGCACGGAGAGGCTACTTCCTCCTGCTCTCGCGATACAATGTTGGTGGGTTTTGTTTTCTGGAGACTGTGATGAACGAAGAAAATTCTCGCACTCATATGACGGCTGGAATTATTACGATTGCTGTTGTTGCGACTGTGGCTGCTTTTACCATTTGGGTTTTCCCAATCATCTACAACTTTATTTTCGGAGATTGATCAGATATCGGAGAAGACGGTTTCAAGAGGCAAAAAAGAGTGACTTGTTCATCAGACATTGTTTCGGCCGTAAGAATCGGCCTGTGCATCCAAGCAGCTGGCGCAAGCCAGTGTGTCTCGGGCTGAGAGTGCCCTGTAATGTAGGAGACCGTGATCGGACTAATGGCAAAGTCCATGACAATGCTGTGAGACAGGTGAGGTTGAGGGGAATTGTCCACAGTCAGCAGGAAGAACGAAAATCCCCGCACCTCCTTTCAACCTTTCGACGCCTGAAGTTCGCTGCGGCTGCCCCGGGCTACAGGATCCAGTTGAGACTCTTAGACCCAATTGCTTCGCACGTTAGTTCTGCCAGCTGCCCGACAATCTGTCGATCTGCGTCGGAGATCTCCGGAGTCACATCATGGGCCCCGGAGTTGAAATGATTCAACTCACGACATCTTGCCCAGAGATTCTCGTACGCGCCAACCAACTCAGCAGCTCTCGTGCTCGCATCTGCTAATCGTTCAACAGGCGTCCGGTAAAGCGCCTCCAGAATCAATTCGTCACAGCCATCCGTCATACCAACACGGTCCAGTGTGTGCAGAAACGCCGCCACCAGAGTCTGGCGACTGGACCGCAGTTTGAGGTTTATCTCCATCGACTTCCCGAGGCGCCCCGACGCAATCCAGCAACTTCGGGAACGCAGACTCCGCCAATAACGCTGCACGTCCTGCCAGAGCCAGTGCCATGTCGATGACTCCCCAAACAGTGCCCGGATTCTATCCTCGCGATACCAGTCAAGAATCTCTCGCTGCAACTGCACGTACTGTTCGCTGCCCGTGACAGGCTGACTGTCGATCAGCAACTGAATGCGGTGCCCAAACGTGTCGATATCTTCGTCGACAACGCCTCGACGACTGAGATCAGTGACATCTTTCCATGACACACAACGACTGAAGATGCCTCCGGCAGTCGGCCGTTCGACTTCAGGACCAGGGAGTCGTTCTTCAAGCGCGCGCCAGACGCGTCGATGCAAATCTTCAGCGTCAACCTCTCTCTCGTCACGGTCATCAACAACGATCAGCAGGTCCAGATCAGATAACTCATGGCCCTCCATCCTGCTCAGCGATCCAGACACCGCCACGCAGGCCGGAGTTGGCTCCATGAGCGATTCGATCACGCGTGCCACGTCTGAAATCCGCCGCTGCGAAAACTCCCACGCAGTTACCAACTCACCGGAAGGAACATGTTTCGAAAACGGGAAGGGGCGGTCCTGAGGCCACGAAGTCGTCATTGGTCAATCCATTAATCGCGACGCGTCAGAGCACACGCGGAAGAGCGTTTCCCCGGCAACTTCCAGTTGAGGCAGTTCGATGTATTCATCTTTGGTATGTGCCTGATCAATTGAGCCCGGGCCAAAAACAACCGAGGGGACTCCTGCCGCACAGGTTCGCGACGCATGAGTTCCAAACGGAACGCCGATTGCCCGATGCGGCGACTCGACTGCTGCCACACACTCCAGAAGACGACTGGCCAGCGTTGAATTATCCTCATCGGTGAGCGGTGGGCTGTCGACCCACGGTTCGCCAAATGTCACTTCAAAATCAAGATCTGCCAGACACTGCTGAATCTCAGGGATGATCAGACTACGGTCCTCACCGGGCACAACCCGTCGGTCAATTTCAATCGAACAATGGTCCGGGACAATATTGACACTCGAACCACCTCGGATGATTCCCACACTCAGTGCAGCGCTGCCGCACAACGGATGGGAGGCCACTCGTGAGGGCAGGACGCGAGCGTACTCTTCCAGACGCGAAAGCACGCTTCCCATTCGATAGATCGCACTGATCCCCTGAGACGGGTCAGAACTGTGGCAGGCACGTCCACTGCACTCAATCTCAAACCGTCGCACGCCCTTGTGGGCAACCACGACATCAAGCAGTGTCGGCTCGGCGATGACTGAGACGTCGGGACGTTTCTCACAGAAACGGTGTCCACCGGAACTCCAGCTGTTCACCAGATGCGAGATTCCAAGTGTGGTCGCCTCTTCATCACACGTACAGGACATCACGACTCGAGGCGCCCCTGCAGGGCGTTCCCGAACAAGGCGTTCAAACGCCCACAGCATCGACGCCATTCCGCCCTTCACATCACAGGTACCGCGACCGTACATCCGGTCCCCCTGAATGTCGGCTGTAAATGGCAACACTGTCATTCCTGCAACTGGAACCGTGTCCTGATGCGCATCCATCAGCAGCGTGCAGGAACTGCCGGAGTCATACAGACCAAACACGTTATCCCTGCCGGGACTTACCTGGACTCTTTCCCACGGGACACCAAGGTACTGAAAGAAGTCGCACAACCAGTCACTCATACGACCTTCGAAGCAGATATCGAGGTCTGCCTCCCCCCCCATCGGGTTCACGCTGGGGATCGCGACGAGAGTGCTCAGCAGTTCGGAAAGACTGCGACTCACGAGATTTCCTTCAATGCAAGAGAAACAGCACGTCTATCCGACGCCAGCGTCAGCAGGGCAGTTACAGGCTCGGTACCATGATGCCCGTTTAATTCCGGACCGAGAGTCGCCCCCGCATACTGAGATCTGGTTCGACCGGACAGTATCTGGACCGCACGCAGAAACTGAGTCGCAATTTCCTGCGTCTCATGGACAACTGCGTCCGGTTCGTAAAGGTCGGCAATTGAATCACAACGGTGGAATCCGGGGGAGTCAAACTCTGCAGCCACCAGGCAGGCCTGCTCCGCTCCATGAGCATCAACAGCCTGACTCCATGCCACCAACTCAGCATGCGGTGACTGAGTATCAGCCAGTGTGGCGAAGGCCTGAAGCACAAAGACAGTCGCATGTCCTGTCTGCAGACAAGACGCATCTGCGCTGCCACAAAGAACAAAATCGGCGAGGCCATTTTGAATGAGCCCAGCACCGGTGGCCAGGGCATCGAAGAGGGATAACCCTGATCCAGCCACTCCTGGAGCCGGGCCACTGAAATTCCAGAGAGCTGCAATCGATCCGCTGGCTGCATTCACCATCAAGCCCGGAATGAAGAATGGTGACACACGCGCCGGTCCCGAAGCCCCAAGTCGCCTAAGCTGTTGCTGGGCGGCATGCAGTCCTCCCAACGCAGATCCAATGATGACCCCACAGCGACTCAGATCCAATCGTTCCAATCGCGCGCCGGAATGGTCCATGGCCTTCCCGGCAGCGGAAAGAGCCAGACGAGCAAAAAGATCGACTCTCCGATGATCCCGCGAATTCCCGGAAGTGTCCGACCCGGCCCCCAAAGAAGAAGGGCTGAAGTCACCCGCGATGACTCCAGCCCTTGTATCAACCTGTGAGAAACCGCTGATTATGACGCGGTTGCCCATCCTCAGGATCTTGCTTCGATGTAACTAACAACGTCTCCGACGGTCCGGATCTTGTCGTAGTCCTCATCTGGAATCTTGACGTCGAAGTTGTCTTCCAGTTCCATGACCAGCTCGACAACGTCGAGTGAGTCTGCGTTGAGGTCATCGACCAAAGCACTGCCGGTCGAGATGTCGTCTCTCGGAGTGTCCAGTTGGTCGCAAATAATTGAAATCACTTTTTCTTCAACAGACACTGAAGTCCTCCTAGAATATATCTGCCACTTTGGAGGATGGCGTAAACTCGAACTGAAAACGATTGAAGCAGACCATCCAGCAACGGACAGTCTCATCTGCGAGGGGCGCGGACCTGCTGCCGAGTGCTCTTCGCCAGATGCTTATGGCAGATATATCTGGTTTATGAAAACGTGTAAACCCGACTGATGGAAGTAGTTACGGGATTCTCCAATCAGGCAGGCATTTCTCCCCCGGATCTGCAAAGATGGCCCGAGGATTGCAGCCGTTGCTGGGTGCCGAACACCGTTTCCGCTCGCCTAAAAACCACAGAATCAGCTCCTGTCAGCCATGAAAACGGTCCTTGTCATTCCGGATGGCGTCGCCGATGAACCTCAAGACTCGCTGAGTGGCCTCACCCCGCTGCAGGCCGCCTCAATTCCGGCGATGGATGAGGTCGCTACGCTGGGAATTGTGGGACAGACAGACAATGTCCCGGCCAGCAAACCCTCCGGCAGTGACGTTGGGACGATGACCCTGTTCGGCTACGACACCCTCAAATATCACACCGGGCGTGCTCCCATTGAGGCTGCCGCCCAGGGAATTGAGCTGAACGACGGTGACTGGGCGATTCGCTGCAACCTTGTCACCGTTCAGGACGGGGTCATGCGAAGTTTTACCGCAGGTCAGTACCCAAACGACGACGCCGCAGCACTCATCCAGATGCTGCAGAAAGACCAGTGCGGAGACAGCCACTGGAAGTTCTATGCCGGTGTGAGTTACCGCAACCTGCTTGTCTATCGTGCTCGCGGAGAAGCCGCCCCATTTGCCGAATCAACAACCAGCACGCCGCCTCACGACATCACAGACCAGGCCATCGCAGCACATGTGCCTGCTGGTCCGGGGGGCGTTGAACTTCAGAAGCTGATGGCAACCAGCGAGACGCTCTTCGCTGACGCCGACGTCAACCAACAACGAATTGCCAACGGTGAAGAGCCTGCCACTCAGATCTGGCTGTGGGGGCAGGGAATGAGGCCCGCCATGGACTCTTTTGAGTCCCGATTCGGGCAGCGGGGAGCCGTAATCACGGCGGTCGACCTGCTGCGGGGAATGGGCCGGCTGATTGGCTGGGAGGTCATCGAAGTCGAAGGAGCCACCGGCTATCTCGACACAGATTACGCCGCCAAGGGCAGGGCGGCCATCGAAACCCTGGAGCGAGACGACATCGACTTTCTCGTGGTGCACGTGGAAGCCACTGACGAAGCATCCCATGAGGGAGACACCACGGAGAAGATCAAAGCCGTGGAGAACATCGATCAGCACATCGTGCGCCCAGTCCATGACTGGCTCCGGGCCCGGGGCGAATATCGATTACTTGTATGCCCCGACCATCCAACCTTCCTGAGAACAAAGACCCACAGCCACGGTTACTGTCCGTTTGCCATGTGCGGCTCCGGCGTCGGAACGAACTCGCCAAATCAATATAGCGAAGTCGCAGCGGCCACCTCAGAGATTGTCTTTGACGAAGGGCATATCCTGATGGAGTTTCTATTCTCAGACACTCCAGGATGCTGACTGATACCATCCCCGGAGACAGCCGTTACGGTCCTCCCGTTCAAGCAGGTAGCTGATACACCAGGCACGTACGCCGATGCCAGAGGGACCGGATTCTTTCCCAGTGGAATGACCCAGCTCGCAGAACCGATGAATTGAGTTCTCACCGGGCAGTTCAAGCGGCTCCAGACTTTCATCAGGACAGGCTCACCTGAGCCTCGAGGTCGGTGAGGCAGACAACTGAATCGCGGCCGAGCACACTCTGTCTTTTTGATTTCCAACCAAATCTGGGCGCTTTCGGACGAATCAGCTACAACCCCTCGACGACTGGGTAGCGAGTCGTCTTCACAGATCGAAAACCGGCGGGCGAAGAGGAAATCTCCAATGTTTGGCCGTGTCGCGAACACCGAAAGCGTGGCCAGTATCGAGTACATCGTGAACGCGGCAGATGCGCCCCGGAAACTCACCGCTGTCCCCGGACACGAGAGCTGTGGAGCAGTTGCCGCAGCACTCAAGGGAGGCGATGCGGGGACTAACCTGAACCTTCTGCCTGGACACATTAAGCCTGCCGTCGACAACCAACCGATAACAAATCCCTCGACGAAGGCTGTCAACAAGGCAGTCAAAAAGAACGCCGCAACACGGTTAAGTAACCCTAAGATCCTGTACGCGTCATCCCGAATCGCAGGAAGAAGGTGACCGGCGTGAAGATTCTCCCAGCCTGTTACGAACTCAAGAGTGGCAAGGTCGAATTCGGCATCTGATCAGCCATGCATTGACGGTCTTATAATTGCGTCCCGGACACGAAAGTCTGAACATGGTCCCACAAACCAGCGAAGAAGAAACCACCAACGGCATCCAGCAGGCAGCATCCCGCGCCCAACATGATCTCGAACTGGCATGGGAAGGCTTGAAAGAAGGAGATTTCGGGCGAGCGCTTCCGCTCATTACCGAATACCTCTGGCCCGCCGTGCAGGTCCTGCTGCTGCTGATTGTCGGCTATATGATTGCAAAGCTGATCGCACGACTCGTCAGCAAGCCGGTCAAAGCCAGAGTTGACGAAACACTCGGACGCTTCGTTCAGCAGCTGGTCTATTACGCCATCATGATCAGCCTGCTGGTCGCTGTCCTTGGAAGATTCGGCTTCCATGTGACCAGCTTTGCTGCAATTCTGGCGTCCGCCGGATTTGCGATTGGAATGGCGTTCCAGGGAACGCTGGGGAGTTTCGCCTCCGGCATTATGCTGCTGGTGTTTCGGCCATTCAAGATTGGTGACGTCATCAGTGCCGCCGGAGTCACCGCGAAGGTGAATGCGATCGACCTGTTCAACACAACATTCGACACCCCCGATAACCGCCGATTCATTGTTCCCAACTCGGCAATTACGTCGGGAACGATCGAGAACATCTCCCACCACGACGAACGACGCGTGGACGTCTCGGTCGGCTGTTCTTACGACGCAGATCTGAAGCAAACTCGTGACGTACTCACAAAGGCGGCAGAGGCGGTCGGTCAGAAAACGATTCAGGGAGAAGGCCGAGGATTTCAGGTTGTCCTTGGAGACCTGGGTGACTCATCAGTTGGCTGGACTGTCAGAGTCTGGACGTCGGCAGATGACTTCTGGGCGGTTAAAGAAGAGCTCACGGAACACGTCAAAAACCATCTGGATGCGGCGGGGATCGGAATTCCGTATCCAACCATGGATGTAAACGTCAGCAACGCAGCATGATTTAACTTCGCCCCCGCTTCAGCCGATCGGCTGAAGCGGGCTGTGGGCCACGACAAATGTCTCTTCGCGGTCATCCGCTTCAAACAGAACTGTGACCGTGGCGCGACTTGAGCCATCTGCCGCCTCCATAATGACACCGCGTCCATAACGAGGGTGTCGCACCCGACGGCCAGGTGCAAACGGATTGTCTTCCTCAGCCTTTTCCTGCTGTTCGAGCAGCTTTGACGCTGTGGTCAGAGACCCGGAGTTGATTCCGCCCGCCCCTTCTGAAAGTCGCTGCTCCAGTTCCGCTGCCGTCATCACTTTTGCCGTCCCGCCGGAATCCTGTGCCGCTCGGTAGCGTTCACGTGCACGCGCCCGATGCACTTCCTCGGGCGATCGCTCGAATCCCGCATCCGGCTGCCCATTGACCTCCAACTGCATCTCAGGCAGGAACGGACTACTAATCGTGTAGCGACGGGAACCACGGAAATCACGTTGACGAGTCTGAGTCAGGTAAAGTTCCTGCATTGCTCGTGTCACACCCACGAACAATAGACGCCGTTCCTCTTCAAAGCTGGCAGGGTCGCCATCACGGACAGCTCGCTCGTGCGGTACGAGGCCTGACTCAAACCCAATGATATAAAAATTGCTTCAAGAATCTATTATTTTATAAATAAAATTAAAAAAAAATTTGATGTTTATAACTTTAATTTTCTAAAAACAGAAATGATAAAATTAGGAGCAAGTAAAGTTGATTATATAGAAAATTATAATATTAAAAAAAATTTTATAAAATCAAAAAAATATAATAAAAACTGCAAAATTTTTATTGCATATTATATTAAGAATGTAAGATTAATTGATAATATTTAATTTAAAAAATAAAACGATCCAAGACCTAAAAAAGATAAAAAACCAATTACATCAGTAATTGTAGTAACAAAAACACTGGAAGCTAGAGCAGGATCAATATTAAATTTTTTTAATGAAACAGGAACTAAAATTCCAAATAACCCTGCTACTATCATATTCAAAATCATTGAAATTCCAATTAATATTGAAAGATTAATTTCTTTAAACCAGAATTGCACTATCACTGCAGTAATAATTGCAAAAATAATTCCATTTAAAATACCTATTAAGAATTCTTTACCAACAACTCGATTAAAATTGCTTTTTGATAATTCTTTAGTTGCAATAGCTCTAATTGTTACAGCTAATGTTTGCATTCCTGCATTACCACCCATTGAAGCAACAATCGGCATTAAGAAGGCAAGAGCCACCATTTGTTCTATAGAAGCTCCAAAAAAACTTATAACCCAAGTAGCTAGTAAAGCAGTGAATAAATTTAATAATAACCAATTAAATCTTCTTTTTGTTTTCAACATTACACTATCAGTTATTTCCTCATCTCCAACACCAGCCAAACGCAAGGCATCCTCTTCAGCTTCCTCTTGCACAACTGTAACCACATCATCGGCGGTGATCATACCAACTAATTTATTTTCTTTGTTTACCACACCAGCTGATACTAAATTATAGTTTTCAAACGTGAGACCAACTTCTTCTTTATCCATATTCACTGAAATTAATACAGGCATCTCAGTCATTATTGAATTCATAGTTAAGTCTCTGGCAGTTCTTAACACTCTCGAAGATGGAACTGTTCCAATAGGTTTAAAATCATTATCTACAATAAATATTTCTAAAAATTCTTCCGGAAGATCTTTTTCTTCTCTTAAGTAATCTATGGTTTGTCCTACAGTCCAATTGTTAGGCACTGCAGTAAATTCTCTTTGCATTATTCTTGCTGCAGAGTCCTCGGGGTAACTTAGACCTTCTTGTAATAGAAACTTATCTTTTGGCGGAAGTTTTTCTAAAACTTTTTCTTTAATTTCCTTCGATAAATTTTCGAGAATTTTTATTGCATTATCAGACTCTAAACGTCTAATTATTTTTATAAGTGACTCTATAGATAGTAATTGCAAAACCTCGCTTTGAATTGACTCGTTTAATTCAATGAAAATTTCTGGATCTATATTAAAGGACTCTATTTCAAAGAGTTTAGTTCTAGTGTCTGGACTTAGATTCTCAATTAGATTTGCTACATCAGCCTCATGTAGGTCTTTTAAAGTTTGGTTAATAAATACAACGTTTCCCTCTTCTATATTTTGAGTAAAAGTATCAATAAACTCCTTGTTAAAATCTAAGTTGACTTTTTTTGTTTCTGCTGATTTTGGTAAAGCCATAACTACCTCTAAAAGTTTTTTTGAGACTATTAGTCTATAAAATGATAAAATTCAATTTAAATGAGTATAGAAATTAAAATTAGCAAAAAACGCACATCCTACAAAAAGGC